>JBCCLI010000007.1:0-40194 GCA_039026975.1 Bacteroidota bacterium
AAAGGAGAAACCAGAACCATTCTTCTGAAAGTATTGGGTTCTGAGAATGAGCAACCTACTCGCATGCGACTGGCTAGTCATCCGCCTGATTTCCTGGAAGTCAGGGATGCAAGATTCTCCCTAGGGATCAGAATATTTGCCGGCATATTGATCGTTCAGTTGCTATATTTTCTACTATTGTATCTTTCTACTCGAGAACGGACTTACCCACCCTACCTTTTGTTCATCTTTGGAGTATTCTTTTTTGTCGCTACTAATATTTGGTATGATGATATATTTCCTTTTCATCTTGATCATTATTGGTTTTTCTACATTCTGGGCTTTGTCATAGCAGGGATAGGCTTATTGGCGTTTGCGCTTAGGTATTTGAATGTCAAGGAGCTGCTCCCCAAATCGTATAGAGTGACTAAGGTGTTTATGTACATTTTTGTCATTCCTCCTATTACGCTATTTATGATTCTCCCCTTAAAATTTATTCCCTATAAGGTAATTGTTGAGTTTTATAAGCCCCTAATAAAGATTTTTAACACAGTAGGTGATTCATTATTATTTGCCATTCTTACACTGACCTTTACAGGCTTCATATTCACCATTGTACTAGGAGTTCAGGCATTAAAAAAAGGATATAAACCTGCTAAGCCTTTCCTGTTGGGGATGATTATTTTAATCTTATTTGTCGGAACAAATGCAGTATTGATGCTACTGGAAGCCATAGTAGACATTGAGACTGTAAGCCCGGAGGTATCGGTTTTTTTGGCTGCCATTGGGATTGTGCTACAGATGATTGTATTCGCGCTAGGAGTAGGCCAGAAGATCAATCTCCTTAGAGAAGAGCATGAAGAAGCCATGGAGGACAAACTATTGGCCCAGCAGGATCAGCTGAAAGTACAGGAAGAGGCTAATGAGAAGCTTCTGCAGGCAGATAAGATGAAGGATGAGTTCCTGGCGAATACCTCCCATGAATTACGCACCCCTCTAAATGGGATTTTGGGGCTTTCAGAAGCAGTCCATGATGGAGTTACAGGCCCTATAAAAGCGGAGACCCGTAAGAATATGCAAATGATCATAGGATCCGCCAGAAGACTGGGAAGTCTGGTCAACGATCTGCTGGATTTCTCCAAACTGAAAAACTTTGACATTCAATTACAGCAAAAACCCATAGACATTCGCTCTCTTTCTCAGGTAGTCATGAAGGTGAGTGAATCTCTGGTTGTAGAAAAAGAACTGGATCTCCAGATGGATATAGCGGAAAATCTCCCTGCTGTATATGCGGATGAGAATCGACTACAGCAAATACTTTATAACCTTATCGGGAATGCCATCAAATTCACAGAGGAGGGAGTAATACGTTTAACCGCTAAGCAAGAAAATCAGAGAGTCATCGTTTCTGTGGAAGATACGGGTATAGGTATAGCTAAGGACAAGCAGGAAGGGATTTTCCGTTCTTTTGAGCAGGGAGATGGATCATCTGCTAGAAAGTATGGAGGGACGGGGCTAGGATTAAGTATCACTCGCCAATTGGTAGAGCTACATGGAGGACATATCTCCGTAGCATCTGAAGTGGGGAAGGGATCTGTATTTTCCTTTGATCTACCCATAAGTGCTGAAGATGCGCAGGAATTGCATATAGCTGAAATCTCTGTGCCCTCTATCAAAGAAGCTGCCCTGCCCATGGTCAAAACGGCTACTGCCTTGGCTGAGGAAGAACTAGCGGAGCAAGTGGAGACTCATACCCGTTCTGTGTATCAGATATTGGTGGTAGATGATGAAGCCATCAATAGGATGGTGCTTAAAAACCATCTGGCCAATGAAGTTTATGAAGTAGTCATGGCTGAAGATGGGGTGCAAGCACTGGACATTCTCAAGTCTGGTAAGCAAATAGACTTAGTCCTTCTGGATGTGATGATGCCCAAAATGTCAGGTTTCGAGGTATGCGAACAGCTAAGGGAAAATTACCTGCCGTCAGAGTTGCCTATCATTATGATTACGGCTAAGAATCAGGTGGCTGACTTAGTTACAGGTCTGAGCTCAGGTGCTAATGACTATATAGTGAAGCCGTTCTCTAAGCAAGAGTTACTAGCCCGTATCAAAACTCATATAGATCTATTAACCATTAATGCAGCCACCAGCAGATTTGTTCCTTTTGAGTTTCTCCGTTCTCTGGGTAAAACTAATATTACGGAAGTACAGCTTGGGGATCAGGTAGCCCGTACTGGCGCAGTATTATTCTCGGATATAAGGGGGTATACTTCACTAGCTGAGGATATGAGTCCAGAACAGACCTTTGCCTTTCTAAATGCTTACCTGGGGAGAATGGGGCCTGTGATCCAGCGCCATGGAGGCTTTGTGAATCAGTTTTATGGGGATGGGATCATGGCCTTATTTCTGGATAAGGCAGACAGTGCCCTAAGAGCAGCTATCAATATGATACAGACGCTTCAGGTATACAATGATGAGCGAGAGGATAAGGACAGGCAGCCCTTGAGAATAGGGATAGGCTTGCATATAGGTTCCCTGATGATGGGGATGATAGGAGATGATAAAAGACTTGACACAGGATTAGTAGCTGATACGGTAAACACTAGTGCCAGAATAGAAGGCTTGACCAAGCAGTTTGGCGTAGATATACTGATAAGCGGGGCTATTTATGATCAGTTAGAAAAACCTGATGAATTTAAGCTAAGATATCTGGGAGAAGTAAAAGCAAAGGGAAAAGAAGAAATCATTAGGCTTTATGAGTGTTTTGATGGAGGAAGTGAAGAGGAAATAAAGGTGAAAGAAGAAAGCTTACCCCTATTTCAGCAAGGAGTTAAGCATTACCAGGAAGGGAATTTTTCCCAGGCAGAAGTTGTCTTCTCAGAAGTATACAAGCTTAATCCTGCAGATAGATCGGCGAGAATGTTCATAGAAAAAGCTAGTCATCAGCCAAGTCAAATAAATTAGGTAGAAAAGATCCCTAAGAATATCCTGCATCCTTAAGAGTTTATCGGAGTCCATGGATTGAGAGTAGCCAGTAAGCTATCTTGTTATGAGATTAGCATAAATTAGGCTAATTTAGGTCTTCTAGCCTATGATGAGGAATCTTATACTGGGATGTAAGCGCACCATTTTTCTGTTAATTCTGGCAATTAGTCCTTTATGGATAATTGCTCAGCAATCATCTCTTGACTCTCTTTTGAGAGAATTTTCTAAGCTAGATACCCTTACTACAAGAAAAGCATTCAACAAAATTTCCAGTGACTTAGATTCTTTGGAAAACTGGTTATCTCTCCAACTTTTCTCAGATACTATCTATCACCAATCTGTCATTAGGAATGATACGGTGCTTATGTATGAAGCATTATTTGGGTGGTCAAACGCTTTATACGAACAGAGAGACTCCACCTTAGCGGATAGCTTGGATGAAGTAGCAGATGTGTTGAAGGCTACCTATGGATTTCAGCTGGATGAAGTTAAGACCTCATTCAATAATCAGTATTCCTACATTGGTATCATGAATTCTTTGCTGATGTTTGCTGACAGTAGTAATGAACTCAGTTTGGAAGATGCTTATGAAGCTTATGAAAAGGGAGATTTTTACCCTCAGGACCATGGAGAGGAGATGAACCATGAATTTGCCTACTGGGTAGTGATGCGGGTTAGGGGATATGATGATAAAGATGAAAAATCGCTCTTTTCACTAGGTATAAATATTGCTTCATGGGATACTGCCTATCTCTACTTTCCCAGAATCCAATCGGACAGCTCCATAGCCTTCGATTCATTAATTACCGGATTAAGAGTTCATCCCAAAAATAAAACTGCAGTAAAAGACTGGCGTACATTTTTCTACCTGGACATGCCTGAAGGGAGTACCAGAACCCTCCTGGCTAAAATACCTGCTGCGGAAGAAGAATACCAATTTAAGAGAGTTAGGTTCGCTTACCATGAGCCCGATTTTCTCACAGTAAAAGAAGTCGCTTTTTACCAGGACTTGGGCATTTTCATTGCCATTCTTCTTGTCCAGCTATTCTATTTTCTGCTACTGTACCTTTCTTCAAAAGAAAAGACATACCCACCTTACCTACTGTATATATCAGGGGTACTGCTGTTTGCTGCCACAGGCTATTGGTATCATGATCTGTTTCCCTTAGAGCCAAATAATTTCCTGTTTTTCTACTTGTTTGGATTCTTATTAGCAGGAATAGGGCTACTCGCCTTTGCCCTTAGGTATTTAAACGCAAAGGAACTTCTCCCTACCTCCTACAAAATCACGAAATGGTTCATGTATGGCTTTGTGATTCCTCCCTTAAGCCTTATACTTCTTCAGGCTCTAAACTTTTTGACTACTATCAAGCAATACGCCACCTCAGAGGCCTTTTTAACTGTGCTGAATTCAGTAGCACAGGTGATGGCATTGATCATGCTTATGTCTACCACAGCCAGCCTCATCATGACCATTATCTTGGGGATACAAGCATGGAAGAAAGGTTATGAGCCTGCTAAACCTTTCCTGCTTGGAATGGTAATACTGATTCTATTTATAGGGCTTACCCCCGTGATAGCGGTAAGTGCTACCTGGCTATTTTTCAAAGGTCTTACTTTCCAGAAAATTATTCTAGCTGCAGAAATAGGGATAGTGCTACAAATGATCGTATTCGCTTTAGGGGTAGGGCAAAAAATCAAACTGCTTGAAAAGGAAAATAAGCGGGCTCTGGAAGAAAAACTAAATGCCCAGGAGAAGGCCAATGACAGGCTGCGGCAGACTGATAAAATGAAGGATGAGTTCTTGGCCAATACTTCCCACGAACTTAGAACCCCACTCAACGGGATACTGGGCTTATCAGAAGCCATACATGATGGCGTTACAGGACCCATTTATCCTGAAACCAGGAAGAACCTGGAAATGGTCATCAGTTCTGCCAGGAGACTGGGCAGCCTAGTGAGCGATCTGCTGGATTTCTCCAAGCTGAAGAATTTTGAAATCCATCTTCAGAAAAAACCCATAGATATCCGTTCTCTCTCCCATGTGGTGCTGCAGGTAAGTGAGTCTCTTTTAGGAGAAAAGGACATAGAGCTAGCCATGGACATAGAGAATAGCCTACCTGCGGTATCAGCAGATGAAAATCGACTCCAGCAAATTCTCTATAATCTGGTGGGAAATGCCATCAAGTTTACAGAAGAGGGAGCGGTCATCATTAAAGCGAGACAGGAGGGAGATAGAATTAAAGTAGCAGTTGAAGATACGGGTATAGGGATACCAGAAGATAAACAGGAAGGGATTTTCCGATCGTTTGAGCAGGGAGATGGATCTACTGAGCGCAAGTATGGGGGTACAGGCCTGGGACTCAGTATTACCCGCCAGCTAGTAGAACTGCATGGGGGAAGCATCAGTGTCCATTCTGAAGTAGGCAAAGGGTCTACCTTTAAGTTTGACCTGCCCGTCAGTACTGAAGAGGCTCAGGAACTGAGTAGTGCAGAGGTTTCCGTTCCTACTTTTGATAAGTCACAGTTTAAGGGAATCCAGACAGCCTTTGCTTTGCCAGAGGAGGAACTCATGGACATAGTGGGAGAGACCGCCAAAACTACCTACAAGATTTTAGTGGTAGATGATGAGCCCATCAATAGAATGGTGCTTAAAAACCACCTGAGCAAAGGGCCCTATGAAATCATCTCTGCTGAAGATGGAGTGGAGGCCTTGGAGTTTCTGGAGTCTGATCAAAAGTTTGACCTGATCCTCCTGGATGTGATGATGCCCAAGATGTCCGGCTATGAGGTATGTCAGAAACTGAGAGAGACCTATCTCCCTTCAGAGCTTCCCATCATCATGATCACCGCCAAGAATCAGGTATCTGATCTGGTAACGGGACTTACTACAGGGGCTAATGACTATATCGTAAAGCCATTCTCCAAACAAGAGCTACTAGCTAGAATCAAAACCCATATAGACCTGCTCACCATCAATGCAGCTACTAGCAGGTTTGTCCCTTATGAATTTCTCAAGTCCTTAGGAAAGGATAATATCACGGAAGTCCAACTTGGAGACCAGGTTTCCAGGATAGGCACGGTGCTATTCTCAGACATTAGGGGATATACTACCTTGGCTGAAGATATGAGTCCGGAACAGACCTTCTCTTTCCTAAATGCCTATCTGGGAAGAATGGGTCCGGTAATCCAGCAGTATGGGGGATTTGTGAATCAGTTTTATGGAGATGGGATTATGGCTTTATTTTTAGATAAACCTGATAAAGCCCTGAAAGCATCAGTAGCTATGCTGCGAACCCTCAACCTCTATAATGATGAAAGGAGTAATAAAGATCGCCAACCTCTGCGTATAGGCATAGGCCTGCACATAGGTTCCCTGATGATGGGGATGATAGGAGATGATAAGCGCTTGGACACGGGTCTGGTAGCTGATACGGTAAATACCAGCTCACGTGTGGAGGGCCTGACTAAACACTATGGGGTAGATCTACTCATCAGTGGGGCCATTTACCAAGCCCTGGAAACACCTGAGGAGTATCACCTTAGGTATTTGGGCAAGGTGCAAGCCAAAGGAAAAGGAGAGACCATAGAGCTATACGAATGCTATGATGGAGGAAATGAGGAGGAAATCAGACTGAAAAATGATACTCTCTCCACCTTTAATGAAGGTATGAGCCAGTATATGAAAGGAAATTTTGAAGAGGCAGTAGCTGCTTTCTCCAAGGTGCTAGCAATAAATCCAGCTGATCTAACCACCCAAATGTTTAGGGAAAAAGCCCACGTATTCTCCAACCAGACCCCTTCCGAACATTGGACAGGAATAGAAGTTCTATAGGTGTCTATTGCTAAGTTTAAGCTTAAGAGTAAGGTTCTTGAAGTAGAAATTCAGTCATTCTCTCATGCACCTCCCATGAAAATCCGTTCAACTGCTGGAAGCTTTTTACTATTAGTCTGTTTGTTAGTCCTTCCCTCGTGGGGATTGATGGCCCAGAAATCTGTATTAGATTCTTTGCTGAGAGAACTTAAGGGCAATGATAGTCTTCTTCCTGGCAAGGCTTTTCAGCAAATAGATAATGAGCTTAGAGAAGCGGAGAGATGGAAAGACCTCAAAGTTTTTTCTCAAACTGTATACGATTCAGCCTTAATCAGAAATGATACTGCCCTAAGATATAGGTCCCTTTTTGGGTGGAGGGAAGCCTTAAAAGGGGTAGAGGATACGACCTTAGTAGACAGCCTGGAAGGAGAAGCCTTATCCCTCAAAACTAATTATGGCTTTATGCTTTCCGGCCAAACAGAAAGCCAAAGTAACCAGTATAAGTACACCGATTTAAGGTACTATTTCCTGCTGTACTGTGATAGCAGTAGTCAGCTTAGCGTAGGGGAAGCTTATGAGGCGCTAAGGAAGGGAGAATTTTATCCACAATTTCCCGATCATTATACTGATGATAGCCTTACTTACTGGGCAGCCGTTCGACTAAGAGGGTTTCCTGATAAGGATGAGAAGGCCCTTTTTTCTCTGGGAGTAGACAGGTATAGTTGGGATTCAGCTTATATCTATTTTCCAACCTGGCAAGCAGATAGCTCGTATGCTTTTGATTCCCTTATAACAGGTATAAAAGTGTACCCAAAGGACAAGACTGCGGTAGAAGACTGGCGCAATTTCTTTTATGTAAATATCCCTCAAGCTGAAACCCGTACGGTTCTTATTAAGATACCCCCAGCTGAGGAAGAACAACCAGGTAAAATTAGCTTTGCCTACCTAGAACCTGATTTTCTCACTAAGACAGAGGCCACCTACACCAGGAACCTGTGGATATTTGTGGGGATTATCATCGTACAGTTTCTCTATTTTTTACTGCTCTATTTTACCACATGGGGAAAAATTTATCCTCCTTATCTGCTGTACTTATTTGGTTTATTTTTCTTTACTGGTACAGCTATTTGGTATGATGATATTTTCCCATTAAACCCCAGTAATTATTGGTCATTTTATTTACTGGGCTTTGTTATTGCCGGTATAGGTCTATTGGCTTTTACGCTTAGGTACCTAAACGTGAGGGAACTACTACCAAAGTCATACAGGATTTCTAAACTATTTATGTACGGCTTCATGTTTCCTCCTATTTCTCTCATGAGCCTACTCCTATTGGAAATGGCCCCTGATGAACTTATTGAATCATGGCCTGATGCCTTACTCGAGTTCCTGGAAGGGTTTGCGGCTATTATGATTGGGTTTATCCTTCTCTCTACCCTGATCATCCTCATACTTACCATGTTTCTGGGGGTTCAAACTTTGAGAAAAGGCTATGAGCTGGCCAAGTCATTCCTCTTGGGGATGGCCATCCTCATCATTTTTATAGGTCTGCCCACCGCCTTTGCTGCAGGGGCAAATTTCTTTGATATTCCTAGCCTAACTTATGAGCAGATGGTCCTGGCAGCTGAGGTAGGCGTAGTGCTACAAATCATTGTGTTTGCTTTGGGATTAGGCCAAAAGTTTAACATTCTCCAAAGGGCTAATAAGAAGGCTATGGAGGAGACCCTCAAAGCCAGGGAAGAGCAGCTTAAAGCTCAGGAGGAAGCGAATGAGCAACTCAGAAAGGCAGACAGAGTTAAAGATGAGTTTCTTGCCAATACTTCTCATGAGTTGCGTACCCCGCTAAATGGCATATTAGGATTAACGGAGGCTATACATGATGGGGTAACCGGGCCTGTGTATCCGGAAACACGCAAGAATTTAGAGATGGTCATCGGTTCCGCCAGGAGGCTGAGCAGCTTGGTGAATGACCTGTTAGATTTCTCTAAGCTGAAGAACTATGAGATCCAGTTACAGAGAAAACCAGTTGATATTAGGTCTTTAACCCATATAGTCCTACAAGTGAGTAGGTCCATGGTGGGTGAAAAAGACCTGGTGGTATCCATGGATATAGCACCTGAGCTTCCTGCAGTATCAGCAGATGAAGATAGACTCCAGCAGATCTTGTATAATCTGGTGGGAAATGCCATAAAATTTACGGAAGAAGGGATAGTGACGGTTAAAGCTAAGCAGGAGGGGGATAAAGTGGTAGTTTCTGTAGTGGATACTGGAATAGGAATTTCTCCTGAAAAACAGGAGGGTATATTTAGGTCCTTTGAGCAAGGAGATGGCTCTACAGAACGCAAGTATGGGGGAACAGGATTAGGTCTCAGCATTACCCGACAACTGGTGGAGCTTCACGGAGGAAAAATATCTGTAGAATCAGAAGTGGGGAAAGGCTCCACTTTCAGCTTTTATCTTCCCGTCACAGAAGAATCTCCTCAACCTACTACCTCAGCCAAGGTATCATCTGTTTCTATCAATGAACGGCAAGAAGTGGATATTCCCATAGCCCATCCGCTTCCTCATGAGGAAACAACTACCCTTATATCTGAGAATCAGACTACTACTTACCAGATATTGGTAGTAGATGATGAGTCTGTCAATAGGATGGTGCTAAAGAATCATCTGGTACACCAGCCTTATGAGGTCACTATGGCTAAGGATGGCGTAGAAGCTATGGCGTTTATAGAGGCCGGAAAGCACTTTGATTTAATCCTCTTAGATGTGATGATGCCCAAAATGTCAGGCTATGAAGTGTGTCAAAAGCTTAGGGAGAAATACCTGGCATCGGAACTCCCTATAGTCCTGATCACTGCTAAAAATCAAGTGTCAGATCTGGTAACAGGCCTAAACATAGGGGCCAATGATTATATCGTTAAGCCCTTTTCCAAGCAGGAATTATTGGCGCGCATCAAAACACATATAGACCTACTGACCATTAATGCAGCTACCAGTAGGTTTGTCCCTTATGAATTTCTGCGGTCTCTAGGCAAGGCCAATATCACAGAGGTTCAATTAGGGGATCAGGTTTCCCGAACAGGGGCAGTATTATTCTCAGATATAAGGGGGTACACTTCCCTGGCGGAGGATATGAGCCCTGAGCAGACCTTTGCCTTCCTGAATGCTTATTTAGGGAGAATGGGGCCTATCATACAGGCACACGGAGGCTTTGTAAACCAGTTTTATGGGGATGGCATCATGGCCCTGTTTCTAGGAAAAACAGATGATGCCCTATTAGCCGCTATTAGTATGCTGGAAGCATTACAACTTTATAATGATGAGCGGGAACAAAAGGACCGTAAGCCCATGAGAATTGGAATTGGATTACATGTAGGCTCATTGATGATGGGCATGATAGGGGATGATAAACGTCTGGATACGGGCCTGGTGGCTGATACGGTTAACACCAGCTCCAGGGTAGAGGGGCTTACCAAATACTTTGGGGTAGATATTCTCATTAGTGGTGCCATCTATGAGGGACTTGAGAAGCCATCTGAGTTTAAGCTGAGATACTTAGGGAAAGTACAGGCAAAGGGGAAAGAAGAGGCTTTAGATCTGTTTGAGTGTTATAATGGAGGAACATCGAAAGAGAGTAGCTTAAAAACTGAAACACTTACTATTTTTAATGAGGGGATCACGCAGTATATAGGGGGAAACTTCTCAGAAGCAGTAGAAGCATTCTCACAAGTGCTGGCCGTAAATCCCTCAGACATGCCAGCTCAAAAATTCCTTGAGAAAGCTAAAGCCTTACTGATCCAGCAACCTGGTGGGAATTGGACAGGGGTAGAAGTATTGTAGAAGTGTAATGTTTCTTGATTCCCATTATACTATTGCTCGTAAAAAGGAAGTTCTACAGTAGGAAAAGACTGCTTTTTCCAAAGATGATGTCAAAGGAATAACTTATTTTCTGTCTACCACCATGTATCCGTTCACACCAACCCATTACACGGGTTTTCTGTGCTTATGCCATTTATTTATAAGATATGATTAAAAAACTTGTACTTTTCTTTCAGAAGTTATTCCAAAGTGAACCTAGTCAACAACTAACCATGGACCCAAAAAATTATGTCAGAGGCCTCAGCTTACCCGTGCAGGATGATAACATGCCAGTCATACAAATCGCCACAAGAAGCCTGGGACCGGAAGATAACACAGACGTGTCCGAGTCCTTTGTCAATAACCAAAGCATTGTTTCTTTTGTGGCAGGTGTCTCAGAACAAAACCGTCAGGACATCCTGAACTCTACCTTACTGGCTCAGTTAGCTGCCGATAAAACCACAGAAAATGTGGATGATTTGAAGGCCTGGTATAAGCAATATACAGAAGTACTAACCAATATAGGCTGGGTGATAGAACAAAATGAGTTTACTGACTTTCAGTCGGGGAGTGATGAATTTGAAATGAATACGGCCATTATGGGCATAATGGGAGCCGTGGTAGATCCTACCCAAATAAGCCTCATCACTAAAACGCTGGAATCTGTCAAAAGTCTGGGAGATGATGATAAGCGAATTAAGGTCTTCGAGCGTAAATTCAAGAGATCCAATAAGGGGAATTTTCAGATAGGGGTAGCCAATGAAACGGGAGGTACTGTCTCTTTTGGAGTAGGGGCTTTTCTGATGGATACCAAGGAGTCAACGGGTAGGTTTTTATTCTTCAAAACAGGCAAAGCCAGAACCAAGCTTACTTACTCAGGTATGCGCTGTACCCTGAACCCCCAGGTATATAGCCAAGTCAGAGACTCCATACTTGAGAAACTAGGTAGAGCACCTAAGGTCTTTATCGCGAAGCTTCCAGACTTAGGTGATATAGATTTAGATATTTGATTTAGGACAGGGAGATTACTTGATTTGTCATAGCAGAGGCGTGTGCAGCATCTGCCATGCTGTGGCCTAATAAGCATTCTTCTTTACTGACATTTTGCTTTTTACCTGTGAGAATCCCCTTAGTAAAGTCTGCTATCTCCAATAAATAAGAATCCTTGTATCGCTGTGGAAAGGAATAGTTGATAGCATCTAGCTGCATACCAGTAGCAGTATGTAACTGGACACTGCTATTCCGTTGGTTATCTGCTACTACCATTCCCTTTTCTCCAAAAAGTTCTATCCGCTGATCATACCCATAAGCAGCTATTCTGCTGGTATCTACATTACAAATAAGACCATCAGCATATTTTAAGCTCACCATCACAGTATCAAAGTCTGGGATAGCCTTTATCTCCGGGTCATAAGCATGACCATAGGCAAATATGCTTTCAGGTTTTTTTCCATCCAGCAAGTACAGTAACATGTCAAAATCATGGATGAGCATATCATGGAAAATATTTCCAGAGATTCTCAAATAGTCGATAGAAGGCTTGGGGTTATCGCGAGAACTGGCTTTAATAAGCCTCACAGAGCCTATTTGGGATATTTTTTCTTTCAGTGTCTGAAAGTTATGGTCATACCTGCGTTGAAATCCCAAGTAAAGACAGCGTTCTTTCTCTTCTGCCAGATCATAGCAGTGAGCTATTTGTTCTATGCTTTTCCCTAGGGGTTTCTCTGTAAATACATGCTTGCCAGCGGAAAGAGATTTTATGATGTAATCGTAGTGATATCGGGTAGGACTGGATACAATTACTCCATCTAGCTTAGGGTCATCAAGTGCTTCATATATATCAGTGAGAATCCTACAATCTAGTCCTTCCAGTGCTTCTTCCTGATCAGAAACGGCTGGATCTACCACATAAGCCAGTTCTACATCTGGCAGTTGCTTAATAGAGTGCAGATGAAACCTGCCGGCCCTTCCCAGACCGACTATGCAAAGAGAAAGCTTTTTGCTCATGAGAAAAATTAGTTGATGACTGTTGAATCTTGAAAGGCCCCATAGGGGCCAAACCTCTCAAAACGCAATTATATCCGGTAAATACTTAGCAGCCAGATCCTCATAAAAAGGTCTCAACTCATCTACATTAGGCGGAACAGGAGACTTGGAGTACAGGTCATAGGGATTAAATAGCTCTACCCATTTGAACATCTTTCTATCATGATCATTCATCAGATGCTCATAAGCGCCTTCCTTGTGTTGAGAATAGAAAGAGTGATACCTAATCATATACAAGGCAGGCTCCGGCATATACGCTTTCAGTGCATGGTAGAGGTATTCATCGTGTCCCCAGGAAAGATGGACATTATCCAGGCCACAGTTGGGCTCATATATGCCGTATTTGGTATTGTAGCGCTCATCTGTAGAATCAGAATTCAGGTCGAAGAACTCAGGATATACAATTTTATCGGAGAATTTACAGCCCACAGGGAAGGTATCACCTACTACTGCCCATTGAGGTTCTCCAAACAGACAGAGAATCTTCCCCAGATCATGGAGAAAGCCTGTCAGTACAAACCAATCTGGATGTCCGTCAGCACGTATGGCTTCAGAGGTTTGGAGGAGGTGCTGCGTCTGGTCCAGGTCTATGTCAGGGTCGGAGTCATCTATCAGGGTGTTGAGAAATTCTACCGCTTCCCAAAGGGTCATTTTTCGTTTCTCCAGTTTCTTAAACTCTGCCTCTTTCTCCATCACAAAGTCAAAGTTCTGATAGGTATGGTTCATTTTGTAGAACTCCCTGACTGTATCTCTGGCAGGATCATCATAATTGCGGTACTCTTCTTTTGCCTTTTGGTCATTCTCAGGATAACGCTGCTTGAGATCCTCTTCCCATAGCTCTTCCAGTTCGTGAAATGTAGTAGTGTCTTTCATAGTGTTAGTAACTTAATCTATGTCAATCTTTACGCCTTAGCGTCTAGTACGTGCGTAAATTTTCTTTCTCTTATGTCTGTCCCAGCCAGATATAAATGGCTAAAGTAATGATCACCAGTATCAGGCTGAGCGTTTTAGTGTACCTCCATTCTTCTGACGGTAACTTGCCAGTATCAGTCAATTTATAGGTATGCTCAGCAGGATACCAGTATGATACAACAAACATGACTACTAAATTTAATAAAAACTCAATTCCCCAGATATGTACAAAGTGAATGTTTACTGGAAAAATGAACATAGTCAGAAGGTAAAAGCCTAGCCCCGTTAATAAGGCAGCTTTAGCACCAGTAGCTGAAATCTGTGGTAAAAATAGTCCTGCTAACATGATAGAGGCTATGGGAATGAAGAAGATCCCATTGAGTTGTTGAAGGAGTTGGTAAAGGCCATCAGGGGCATCAGCTACTAAGGGGGCGCTAGCAATAGCCATGATAGCCAGAATGATAGATACCCATTTTCCACTTCTAACCAGCTCTTTATCAGTAGCTTTTTTCCGTAACAGTCTTTTATAGATACCTAAGCTGAAGATAGTGGCGGTACTGTTGAGAACAGAATTAAAGGTACTGAGTACTGCACCCATTACCACAGCTGCAAAGAATCCAACAAAACTTAACGGAAGAACCTTTTTGATGAGCTCAGGATAAATACTATCCTGCTGATTATAGAGAGAATCTCCAAAATAATAGAAGCCAATAACTCCCGGTAATATGATGATCAGGGGAATGAAAATTTTAAACAAGCCTGTTAACAGTAAGCCTTTCTGGGCTTCTTTGAGAGATTGGGCACCCAGGGCCCGTTGAATGATGGTCTGGTTCATACCCCAGAAATACAGTTGGTTAATGACCAATCCTGTGAATAGCGTACCAAAGGGGAGCACGGAGTCCTTAGCCCCAATTACATTGAATTTCTCCGGACTATGTTGATACACCCTTGACAGCCCTTCCCACATATTCCCATCTCCTATATCCCACAAAGCCAAAACGGGAACTAGAAGTCCTCCTATGAATAGTCCTATTCCATTAATGGAATCACTGTAGGCTACTGCCTTTAATCCCCCAAAGATGGCATAAGCAGACCCTATGGCACCTATACACACCACTGTCAGCCACAAGGCACGTGTTTTTGAGAGCGAAAAGACCTCAGAAATATTAAAGATGCTCTCCAGGTTGATTGCGCCGGTATACAGCACTATGGGGAGGAGGGTGAGCACAAAAGAAACTAGTAGGAATAGCGCCACCATGGTTCGGGTGGTAGCGTCAAAACGTTCTTCCAGGTACTGAGGAATAGTGGTGAGCCCTCTTTTTAGGTAGGTGGGGAGAAAGTATAAGGCCGCTATCACAAGGGCAAGGGCAGAGGTAACTTCCCAGGCAATGATGATAAAGCCATTTTTATAGGAAGATCCATTCATGCCTATAAGGTGCTCTGTAGAGATATTGGTGAGCAGCATGGAGCCTGCTATCACCCAGCCTGTCAAAGACCTCCCTCCTAGAAAGTAGCCATCTTGGGTAGAGAGTTTCTCTTTCCGTAGCTTATACCAGGAGTAAGCCGCTACAAAAGCAGTAAAGGCAATAAATGATAGTACCGTTTGCATCAGGAGTTTCTGTAGTTCCTGAGAAAAGAGTGAAAGTAGGAGTTTCTGTACCTTTTTTTACTTTGTGGCTTGGTGTCTTTGCGTGCGAAAATGATCACGCCAAACCGCAAAGGATAATTCGCACTTAAGCCTCTTCTAATCTCTCTTTTAATCTGGCTTTAAAATCAGACATAGGAATAGTCGGCTTTCCATTAGTATGACCATTAACTAGTTTGTCATGAAGGATTTGCCTTCCTTCTTTTGACATGGGGGCTTGTTCATCCTGGATAGATTGAAGCAATGTTAAGGCTATCTCCAGCCTTTCTGAAACGGATAGTTGAAGTAATTCAGCAATACTCATGAACGGTTTTCCCTATTAGGTGAACAAAGTTCCCTACTTTACTCGCAATGAACAATTCAAATATACAATTCTCCTTTCCCTCTGGGAGATTCTATTTATCCACAAATCTACTTACCAACCTATTCCATAATCTTCCCCATGATTACTGGAACCTCCCCACATAGATCCTTTCTCCCAGTCAAAGAATATAGCATTAATAGGCCCGGAGGTTCTTTCACTTTCCCTAAGCCTGTAGCCCATTTCCCGTAGTTCCCTTCTCGTCCAGAAGGGGGTAGCCTGATGGATGAGCATTTCTCCAGGAGAGTAGGGATGATCTGAGAAAGATCCTCTCATCTGGAAGCTGTTAATATTGGCTGCCTCAGTAGCTTCCTGTACATTCATGTCAAACTCTACCATATTCAGGAAGAACTGTAAGAGGTTTTGGTCCTGGGCATCTCCTCCTTGAACAGCAAATGATAGATAAGGTTTTCCGTCTTTTAAGGCCATACCAGGGGTGAGGGTGGCCCTAGGGCGCTTACCTGGTTCTATGACATTAAATGGATTCTCTTCTTCATATAGCACAAAACTCTGGGCGCGTTGGCTTAGTCCTACGCCTGTCTTTCCCGCTATAACCGCAGGTACCCAGGCCCCACTAGGGGTAACAGATACTACCCATCCCTCCTCATCTGCTGTTTGTATGGAGGTAGTCCCCATATAAAACGCTTCTGATGAAAACTCTGCATCCGGGGTGTGTGGACCAGGCTCTATGGAGGTCATATCTCCCTCATACCAGCTAGAAATATACTTCTTATAGGGATTCTCCAGCCCTTCTCCTTCAAAGGGGTAGGGATCTCCCGGCTTTACGTCTAAGGCATTTTTCTCCCAGTTAATTTCTTTAAGTCTTTCCTTGGCATATTCCTTAGAAAGCAAGCCATTCATGGGTTCTTCAGGTGGAAAGTAGGGATCTCCATAGTAGAAGTCCCTGTCGGCGAAGCACATATTCATGACTTGATAGAGCATATGCATATAGCGGGCACTGTTGTAAGCAAACCTGTCAAAGTCCATTTGTTCCACCATATTCAGGGCCTGAAGCATGACAGGTCCCTGTACCCATGAGGTGAGTTTGTAGACATCTATGCCTTTGTAGTTGGTCTGATCAGGTTCCTCTATGTATACCTGCCAGTTAGCGAGATCCTCCATGGTGATCAGCCCTCCTTGCTCTTGGGTAGCTCTTACTAGCTCTTCTGCTATGTCTCCCTTGTAAAACCTGTCGTAGGCAGCATAGATAGCTTGCTTACGGGTTTTACCAGCTTTCAAGGCTGCTGCCTCTGTGTCTACCAGTTTTTGGAGGGTATTAAGCAGATCTGTCTGCACAAAAATTTCACCTGCATGGGGAGACTCCCAATCTTCTCCCAGATTAGGGAGGAAGACATCCCTGGAATACGGCCATTCCTTGATGTACTGCTTATTAGCTTCTATTCTTTGGGCAGTTTGTAGTTCCATGGGATAGCCCTCAGCCATTTCCATGGCGGGCGCCAACACTTCTCCTAAGCTCATGGTCCCAAATTCTGCCAGCATGGTCATCAGTCCGCCAGGAGTTCCTGGCGTAACGGCACTCAGGGGCCCTCTTTCAGGGGGATACTGTAGGCCTTTTTCCTTATAAAACGCTGCCGTAGCGCCTGTAGGGGCTACCCCCAGGGCATTTATCCCTATGACTTGTTGGGTATTGGGATTGTAAATAAGTGCCTGGGTTTCTCCTCCCCATCCCAGCACATCCCACATAGTGGATGTGGCGGCCAGCATAGCACAGGCAGCGTCTATGGCATTTCCTTCCTTGTGGAAAATCCTTGCACCAGCTGTAGCTGCCAGGGGTTTTCCCGTGATGGCCATCCAGTGCTTGGCGTGTAGTACAGGCTTTTGGGTCCGTTGGGCATGAAGAGTTACAACTATACTCAGGCTGAGTATAGCCACTAGGCAGGCACTTCTCATAAATAGTTGACGTTAGGTGTAGAACAAATATAGGAAAAAATGGGGAGGATGGGAGAAAATATGAATAGGAACCCCTTTCCCAATATTGCTCGGGATAAACGCTGGGCATTTACCCCCTCCTGGGATACTGCCTTACTAATCTATTCACTCGGAAAGGAAAAGGTGGGAGCTATAGCATCAATTGCCGAGAGAATAAAAATTGTTCAAAAAAGAAAGTGTATCTTAAGAATACATCCCTAACAAGGCCTTAAGTTGGAAGCTGGAGCGCTTTCATAAAATCTTATTAGAAGAGCATCATGCTAAATTCCAGACCCATGAAATCCTTGTTAGCAACTATTTTCCTTTCATTTATTCTATTGAAAGTTTGTTCTGCCCAAGAATTAGATGGGGTAGAGTCCCAAATCGATTTCGAGACGTTTTCAACCATTTTTAACGAGAAGATCGGAGAAATAGATCAGCTCTCTATCTCAGTTCGAAGAATAGATACCTTTACTGATGGAAATATTTGGGATAATCAAGGGTATGCTTTAATCGAAAGAGATGTTAATGACACCCTATTTGGATTCTCCTTTTATGGTGTTCGTTCAGATTTCCCTAACGAATATATTTATGACAAGGGATTAGAATTTTACATCTTCCCAGAGGAAAAGTCCTACCAAGTTCTACCCGGACATTATGGTTTTTTGGGAATCCCTGGAGGTCAAATGATCTACCCCAATATATTCAAACTTGATAGTATATATAAGGAGGTCGAGCTAGATGTTAAGGAGGATTCGTATGTTCTGCAGTATACATTTGAGGATAATAAACAGTTTGAAATAACCGAGAGGAAGAAGAAAGTTTTTCTTAGCAAAGAAACCTTCTTACCTATGGAAGTCATTGTGTCATATGAGGGACTCGGAAATAAAGCGACTCATCAGTATCTCTTTAGGGAAATGAAGATTAATGAATCAGTTACTACCTCTATAAAGGAGTTAAAAGACAAGATTGCTGATTATCATTTAATTCCCATTAAAGAACGACAACCCAGTTTCATGTTGCTAAGAGCGCTTCCTGAGGTACTTTTGCCAAAACTAGATGATCCAACCCAAATGATAGGATTAGCTGGAAATAATAAGTTAGTCTTACTAGATTTTTGGGAGGTATGGTGTGGCCCTTGTATAGCATCCTTTCCCAAGGTTCAAAAACTTCAAGAAACATTTGGAGATAATCTTCAGGTAATGGGTATTCTAACAGAAGATACTGCTAAGGCTTTGGAATTAGTAGAAAAGAAGGAAGTTAGTTTTATCAACCTAGTAGGTACTAAAGAATTACTTACACAATTCCGTGTCGATTCATTCCCCAGGTACTTTTTGGTAGATAACTCTGGAATAATCAGGAAAGAATATTTCGGTTATTCTGATCAAATTGAACTGGATATAGAAGAATTGTTGGGAAAATGACCTTACTTTTTAGGGTACCGTGTTACTATTCTCTCATCCATATAAGCGGACTTTTAATCGTTTTTGTTCTTCTAACCTCAAAGATATCAGAAAAATGAGGCTTAGTGGCCCATGTCTGATAGTAAGCTTGCCTATCCAGGGCCATAGCCCCAAACAAGAAGGCTGGATGAGCGATAGGCCATGCCTCCCAGTACATAACATCAGGTGGGAGCGGCCAGCTATCTTTTTCATCCACAAAGGGTTTCATATACGCTAAGGCCTTATTGGCTGTCTTCCCCTCTAGTGTCTGAAAGTTCCATACATCATGCTGCTCATCTGAGAGAATGAGGCAGTTAATGGCAGTACCATCTAGGTTGAAAAGGGAGTATTCATAAGGCTTAGTCCTAGCTAATTCTAAGGGGAAACTGCCGTCAGCAGCCATCTGCTTAGGAAGGAGGGTTTCTGTGAAATTAGTTCGGCAATAATTGAGGACACTATCATTTTCGGTAAAGGAGGCATATAGACCTACCTGAAGATTAAAGTACATGCTGTGGTTGTTGGGGTGAACCATTTCAGCTTTGCCGTAAGGATGATTCATATGCCAATCCAGAAATTGACCCACCCAGCTCTGATAAGCGTCCATATCCGCTGCTGATACCATTTCTTTTTGGTCAAGTACCCTTATAGATTGAAACACATCCATGAAGTGAATGCCATCTATAATACCGATTCCCCTGCCTGTATGCCTTCCTTTTATAGCTTGGGCGTAGAGGAAATGAGGATTCATTTTAGTACTATCTGCTATGAACCAGGCATGGCAATGTTCCAGGGCTTTTTCTGCGTACGATTTCTTTCCTGAGAGTAAATAAGCAGAGGTCAGGTTCCCTACCAGCTCACTTAGGCTCATAAGGGATTTTCTATGTTCGAAGAAGGCATCAGGGTAAGACATGCCATCTCTGCGAACAAAAGGGCTGTCAGGCTCCGTAGGATGAGGCCACCAGTAATCTCCCTCGGAGTAAAAGTCGTGCTTTCCTCCGGTACTTCTTGCGCATTCGTGAGCTGTAACGGTGACTACAGGGGAAGATAGTTGTTGATCGGCCATTTGAATGATGGTATCTCCCAAGAGAGCAGATACTTGCTGGAAGTAGGAGGGGGAAGAATGCTGCTCAGATGTGCTTTGACAACTGCTACTTAGGAAAGCTAAGCCTGTAAGAATGCTTAAAACGCTAATAGATAGTTTCATCAATAGGGTATTGGGGACAGTAAGTTAGCAGGTATATATGCTCCTACAGGAGAGAATAGTCTAAATAAAGAGGGAAATTTAGAAGGTGGGTAGTCTTGTTAAGCTAAAAGGGTATTAGAATTTGACTGAAATAACTATTCACAAGAGGATCATTACATAAACTGAATATGGGTAGCCCTTCAAGAGCTGCCTTAGCTGAGAGCTTATTGTTAGTTTTCCTGGCTTCATGAATTATGATTCAAGAAATTTACTTGACAACCAAGCCTGATATTCTGGAGAAATGCTTTTGGTTTAAAGTAATAATGGGAAGGCTATTTGCTAGTGCTGTGCATCCAATAAACAAGTCTCTGATTTCTATTTGCTTATTGATTTTTCGTAATTCTTGCCATTTTTCTGAAGCTAGCTTTGCTTCTTTACTTGAGAAAGGAAGTTCTACCACATTCCTTAAGAGGATTTGTCATTCTTGTTCTTTTCGAGGGGTATTTGCTCCGGCGTATAACTCAAAAATCGTAATAGAAGAAACGAATAAATCAGATGAACCTATGAGCTTTTAGAGCTTTGTACTAGCCTTATTTTTGCTCCTTGAGAACTCAATAAAAATACTCGTGTCAACTACCATGTGCCAAGTCGCCAATTAACGTCACTAGATGCGTCTTGAATCTTTGAAATAGAGTCTTCCTCCCAGACAGGCAGGGTTAGCAATTCTTTTTTGTGAGCATCCATGTTTTTGGATAAATCATTATCCTCTTGACTCCTTATAAGTTCGTCTAAAAAGTCTAATACTTTCTGCTTTGAAAGGGAGTCCAGTAGACTGAACTTTAGGATTAATTCTTTCATAACACTTGTAATGACTAAAATCAATCTACGTAAAATCTGCGGGATTGTTAATATGGGGTAATTGTAACTCTCACCATCTGTTAGAACCACATAAGAATAGAAGATGGCAGCTCTTCACGAACTGCCCTTAGCTGAACTTTCCTGTAATCATTCTGAAATGCTTATCCTACTTTCTTATGCGCATACAGGTGTAGGCCACACTCCGTTTTTTGTTTTCCTGCCCATCTACCTTCTCTCCCTTTTCCGGGAGCAGTACAATGCGTACAACCCACAGAATCATAGCCCCTTGATTGGAGGGGATGCGCTGGTAATTCATAGATGACTTTGTATATATCCGCCTCTTCCTGGCTCATATCCAGGAAGGGGTAAAATCTAACGACTTCTCCGTCAAAGCTGAAGATGTCCAGGTTTCTCCTATTGAGGCTGGTACGACCTATCATTCCTGAAATCCACACATCGTGTGTAGCTTTTAGGGCTTTCATAGGGGCTACCTTATTAGCAAAACAACACTCATCAGGCTTGTGCGCCCAGGTCCAATCAAGTTTGGTATACATATTCTCGATAGAACTGGGAGAAACCGTTTCTACTGTTAGATCGTATAGATTCGCTAATTTTTCCTTGTAAGCCATGGTTTCCGGAAAGTGGAAAGTTGTATCCACAAAATGAACCGGATGCTCAGGCCTTACTTTATGAAGGTGGTGTAATAATATGGCTGATGAAGTTCCAAAAGAGGAGGTCACCAGCACCCTGTCAAAATCCCGGAAGACTTCCACCATTCTTTCCCGGTGATTCATTGGCGAATATTTTTCGCACAGGGTTTTTAGCTCGTATTGAGTCATGTGCACATACGGTTGAATCCTTCAAGAGGTCACCTTTAGCGCTTAATGGAAATGCTGCTTTCTCTGCTGTTTCCTTACCGCAATAAGGCTGACCTAATTCTTGTTTTCTCAATGAACGAAGTTGTAAACCTAATACGTAGGAAGGGAATTATCAATTTCTTTTGCATATGCTAAAATTCCTCCTTCCAGATTGTACAGATTATTGAAGCCGTATGTCTCTTGTAAAGCCCGGATGGCTTGAGCAGATCTGACCCCTGATCTACAGTGAATGACTACCTGCTTATCTGCAGAAATTCTTTCCTGATCATCTGTAATTTTTCCTAGGGGAATCAAGTCAGCGCCAATATTTACAATCTCATACTCATAGGGTTCTCGCACGTCAATCACTTGAATATCAGCGCCTTGTGCTTGTAGCTGATGAAATTTATGCACACTTATGCCTTTCACAGGAAGAATCTCAGCTTCTACATCTCTCCCTCCTTCTACCTGAGGAGCACCGCAAAACTGTACATAGTCTATCAGTTCTGTTTGAGTGGGATTTTCACCAGTTAGGGGATTATTCTTATCCGAATGTATCTTGAGAATTCTGGTTTCAAATTCCAGGGCATCATATAAAAATAGCCTCCCTACCAGGGGCTTTCCTACGCCACTTAGGACTTTGATTACTTCTAAGGCCTGCATAGAGCCTATGATTCCGGGTAAAACGCCTATCACCCCACCTTCAGCGCAGGAAGGAACCAGCCCGGGAGGGGGAGGTGTAGGGAATAAGTCCCTATAGTTGGGACCACGTGTTCCATTTTCCTGTAGGGAGTTAAAGACAGAGACTTGCCCTTCAAACCTGAAAATAGAGGCATATACATTCACTTTCCCCAATAGCACGCAGGCGTCATTCACCAGATAACGGGTAGGGAAATTATCTGTGCCATCTGCTACCACATCATAGTCCTTGATGATCTCCAGGGCATTATCAGAGGTAAGCATGGCATTGTAGGTCTTCACCTCTATATGGGGGTTCAGGGAGGTAATTCTTTTCTTAGCCTCTTCCACTTTCAGCTTGCCTATGGAATCCTGCCCGTATAGTACCTGTCGCTGAAGGTTAGTATCATCTACGGTGTCATAGTCCACTATGCCTATGGTGCCTACGCCTGCCGCAGCCAGATATTGGAGGAGGGGAGAGCCTAGCCCTCCACCACCTACTACCAGTACTTTGCCAGCTTTTAACCTTCTCTGGCCCTCTATGTTGAAGTCTGGGATGATGAGGTGCCTGCTATATCTTTCTATCTCTGCTTTGGAGAAAGAAATTTGTTCTTTTGTTGCGTTCATAATGAATCTTAAAAGAATCGCTGCTTAATGTTTACTTCTTCTTAGCAGAATCGCCGCTTAGTGTGGTAAATTGTCACGCAAAGCCGCGAAGTAGCAAAGTGTTAAATATTAACATATACCTCCTGCAATAGCAGGGATGATGCTGATTACACTTCCTGCTTCCACTACAGTAGCTGGTCCATCCAGCATATTAATGTCTTCATCTCCTACAAAAAGGCGTACGAAGCTGCGGATCTTCCCATGTTCATCAAGTATATGCTTTTTGACCTCCGGAAAGGTATCTGCCAATTCCTGAATGGAAGCTTCCACATTGGTAGCAGCTACTTCCAGGCTGGCCTGGTTTCCAGTGAACTTTCTCAATGGGGTGGGTATCAGTAATTTTGCCATGATGCTTATATTAAGTTACAATGTTAAGGGAGCTACATCCCTGAGTTTGTCCGGTTCATTACAAATAGAAGTAGGGCCTTAGTATGAGTCATCACCATGCTACCTCCCAGGAAAACCTTACTCAACCCTAATCTCTTCTTCTAGGAAATGATCATCCTCTCCCAGCCTCCATGATCGTATATGATTAAATGTGCCTTCCTGAATGGATAGAATGATGTACGAGAAGTAAGGGGATGCCTGCTTCAAGTCATGAATGGAAGGCTTGGCTGGGTGATTAGGGTGAGAATGATATATCCCTAACAGCAGTAGGTCATTTTGGGCTGCCCATTTCTCTGCTTTCATATAGTCGAGCGGATCTACCATGAATCTCCTCCGCTGGTCTCCTTCCTGGGCATTCTTCACTTCCTGAACCACCGTTATGATCCGCTTTCCTTCATCCGTCCCAAAGAAGAATCCACAACACTCATTAGGGAATGTCCGCTCTGCATGCGCTTTCATGGCATCTATGCCAGGCTGAGGAATGCTTATGCCAAAGCCCTCATGGTACCCTTCCTGATAAATAGTAGAGCTAGCGGATCCTATCATGAGAATAGATGTTGGAATACTTCACCATACTTGCTGGCATCATCTGTAAACAGGGTAACGATGACCCCTTTCTCTACTTGTTCAGCCACCTTAATGGCACCAGCCAAGTTTGCGGCTGAGGAAGGACTTACGAGCAGCCCCTCTTTTTGGGCTAATTTCTTCACCCAGAAGTAGGCTTCCTCAGTGGAAACATGGATTTGCTGATCCGCCAGTTCAGGCTCATAAATTCCGGGTACCTTGGCTGTTTCCATATCTTTCCAACCCTCTAGTCCGTGCATACTAGTAGCGGGGTGTAAGGAAACCATCTTGATGTAAGGATTTACTTCTCTCAGCTTTTTACTGGTACCTACAAAAGATCCTGTAGTGCCTAAGCCAGTAACAAAGTGCGTAATTCTCCCCTGTGTCTGGTGGTAAATCTCTCTGGCCGTATTTCTGTAATGGGCCTTCCAGTTATTAGGATTGTTATACTGGTCAGCATAGTAGTAAAGATCTGGCCGTTCCTCGTAGAGCTCCCTAGCTTTGGCTTGGCTGCCATCTGTCCCCTCAAAGGGAGAGGTAAATATGAGTTCTGCCCCTAATGCTTGGAGAATACGTTTGCGCTCCTTGGAGGCATTCTCCGGTAAACATATGGTTACGGATATCCCCAGACTGGCAGCTACGGAAGCGTAGGCTATGCCTGTATTTCCACTGGTAGCATCCAGAAGTTTCTTGCCGGGATGTAATTCTCCAGAGAGGATGGCTTCCTTTATGATTTCAAAAGCAGGTCTTGCTTTCACGCTTTGGCCTAGCTGCCTCCATTCCAGTTTTGCATATATTTCCACTCCCTTCCTGGCGTAAGCCTGCTTAATAGGGTATATAGGGGTATTCCCAATTAGCTTTCCTACTCCGTCCAACTGCTGCACTAGCTTAGGCAGCCTTACTGTCTGATTCATGTAGTTTGGTTTACAAAAATAAAGGGGCTCTACTGTGAAGAGCCCCCGTATATAAATGTTTTATATAGACCCCAGCACTAGGTATTACCAGTCTTATGACAGTTTTGCTTACCTAGACATCTGCACGGAGGATATATAGTCATATTGATCATCTTACTTTAGTCTTCAACGGATAGAGGTAGAAAAAGTTCTTCTATGTGGAAAACCCTATAATGGCTCATCAGGTAAGGCTTTTTGGAAGAGTGCTGCGAGAATAACTACCATGGCACAGCCAATCAAATTATACCATAGAAAGCCTATATCCAGCCAGCTTAGAGAAGGAAATTGTTGAGGTAAAATGAAGAGAGCAATTACCCCTATTTCAGCAACAATGCCCGCCAGGAAGACAGCCGTTCCTTTAATTCTCTTGAAGAAGAAGGCGACCACAAATATCCCCAATATGGTTCCATAGAAAAGAGAACCAATGATGTTCACAGCCTGAATCATATTCCCTAGTTTATTGGCAAATAAGGCGAAGAGGATAGCTAGTATGCCCCAGAAAAAGGTAAGTCCCCGTGAGACATTCAGGAAATGCCTGTCTGACTTTTCGGTTTTTGAGAATCGCTTATACCCATCTATCAGGGTAGTGGTACCTAATGCGTTTAATTCTGCTGCTGTTGACGACATAGAGGCAGCCAAAATTACAGCGATTAAAAGGCCCACTAACCCCTGGGGAAGCTTGGTAACCACAAAGGTTAAAAAAACCTTGTCTTTATCATTCGTATCTGCGTCTGGATCATGCTGGGTAATGAGCGTTTTGGCTGACGTTCTTAGGTCTCTTTCCTGCTGTTGCTGCGCCCGTAAGTTTGCTGTAATATTACTGGTTTGGGCATCATCTCCATTATCCATAGAGGAGATAAGCTCCCTAATGGTCTGTTGCTTTTCTGCATGTAACTGAGAATACTCATCTTCCAGGGCTACAAATGATTCTCCTAACTCACTGGTACGCATCTCCTGGTTGACATTCTGATTAAAGAAAATGGGACCTTGCTCAAACTGGTAAAACATGAACATAAGTACGCCAATGAAGAGGATCAGAAACTGCATGGGAACTTTAATCATCCCACTAAACAGCAGTCCTATTCTACTCTCAGAGAGGGATTTCCCTCCCAGATATCGCTGTACCTGAGACTGGTCTGTCCCGAAGTAGGATAGGGCCAGGAAGGTACCACCCAGCAACCCGGAGAAGAGATTATAGCGGTCTTTCAGGTTAAAGTTTCCATCTTCTCCTACCAGGGTAATGGCATTCAGTTTGCCCATTTTACCTGCTACGGCTACTGCACTTCCAAAGCTGATATCTTCAGGAAGCTTGAGAACCATCCATATTCCAGCCAGAAACATCCCAATTAGAATCACAATCATCTGTTGTTTCTGAGTATAGTTGACGGCTTTAGCTCCCCCTAAGACAGTATAAAAGACTACTAGTACACCTATCCCTCTGATGGTCAGCCCAATATCCCATTCTAAGATAGTAGAAAGGATAATGGCTGGCGCATATATGGTAAGTCCAGCCGCTAACCCACGGGATACCAGAAATAGACAGGCAGTAAAAGACCTTGTTTTCAAGTCAAAGCGGGATTCCAGGTACTCATAGGCGGTATACACATTTAGCCTATGGTAGATAGGGATGGCTACCATGGAGATGATGACCATAGCAATAGGCACCCCAAAGTAGAACTGCACAAAACGCATCCCATCATCAAAGGCTTGGCCAGGGGTAGAAAGGAAAGTGATGGCACTTGCCTGGGTAGCCATAATGGAAAGTCCTATGGTCCACCATTTCATTTCTTTATCTGCCAGCAGATATCCCCTGATATTCTTGGCTCCACGGCTTTTCCAGATTCCATAACCTATGATCAGGAAAGTGGTGGCGAGTAATACAATCCAGTCCAGTATGCTCATGCGAAAAATCTGCTAAAGGCGTAAAGAAGGATAATGGTGAGAACCAGCTCTCCTAATACGATCAGGTAAAACTGATTCCAGCCTGTTAGGAAGGGCATAATTCCCCTAAGTTCCTGGTCTTCTGCCTCTTTATTTTGATTGGTCTCCATCTGATGTGTCAACTTTTTTTTTACCCCAGGAAATCATATTAGCGAACAGCCTGTAGGCTCCAGGAACACCAGCGGGTAGCTCCCTAAACATGGAAAAAGCACAGTAGACAAATTTCCCCTTGCCATAGTCTGCTACCAGCAGGGCGCCCTTTTTAGGGTCCTCTCCTTTATCATGCCCTTCTATAAGCGGGATATAGCGGGCATCCCACTCATTGGGGAAGTATAGCCCTCTTTCCTGTACCCACCCCTCAAAATCTTTTTGAGTGATTTTATTGGGATAATTGAAGATGGGATGGTCTGGTTCCAGCATTTTCATCTTAGCATCCTCCTCGGTGATTCTGTCTCTGGAGATCTGAAGTTTATACGGCCCTACATCTTTAGACTTATTCCCAAATCTGGAGGTATTATACTGGACAATATATGTCCCTCCTTTATCTACATATTCTAAAATTTGGGAGTGGTAATAGGCCATTTCATCTTTAGTATTGAAGGCACGTATACCCGCAATGATGGCATCATACTGAGAAAGGTTAGCCTGGGTGAAGTCTCCATCTTGAAGAATCTTGACCTCATAACCTATTTGCTGAAGGTTAATGGGTATCTCGTCTCCTGATCCCATTACATAGCCTATTTTAGTTCCCCTCTTCTCTACTTCCAGCCTGACGAGCTTGGCTTCATTAGGCAGGAAGGCTACCTGCTTAGGGATATGATCATATGCAATGGTTTCTGTTCTAAGAACTGACTTTCCCTGATAATTTAGGGATAGCCATCCACTTCCCTGAACATCAGGAGGAGAAATACTTAGCATTACATTTCTTTCTTCTCCCGCTCTTAAATCTGCTAATTCAAGGATTCCTGGGGTTACTTTCCATCCGCTTGGCGTGACTACTTTAAAAGCGGCCTTCTCCACTGCCTGATAGGCCTTCACCCTAACCGTTATCTCTCTGGCTTTTTCACTTCCGAATAAGAAAATATTATCTGCAAAATTGGCTGTTAAGGATGGGGATACCCTAAACGGTTGGTAAAGCTCCCCTTTTGCGCGATCCACATAGGTATGGATCACAGGGACTTCTACTTTCATGGGAATGTTATCTTCTCCTATGGAAAGGGAAACGGTAGCACTCAGTGCAAATGGATTTTCAGGTAATCCTATCAGTTTTTGTTGGGGCACTTCATAAGTACCTATTTCTCCGTTTTCTGCCAGCCAATACGGACTTCCTACGGGCAAGGATTGGGTGGAAATTTCCATAGTATCTCTTGCCAACTTAGAGGGGGCATCTAGCAGTATATCTACCTTCTTCTCGAAAACTGTTTGGGAGAATGTCAAATCCTTCAGCTTGACAGGCATAGGACTTCTATTAATAGCAGTGAGAATTACCCTGGCATCAGTTCCTTTAGCTACTTCAGGCTTAGTGCTGTTCAAGGCAAGGTGTAGGCCAAGCGCATCTTGAATTAGGGCCTCTAGCTGTTTGCGTTTGTGGCCATATCTCTGCGGGTCCAGCTTTTCTTCCATAATCTTATGTGCAGCTAGCAGAGTAGGGACTATCTCATAAGGGGCCTCTGGTCTAAAGGCAGACTTAGCTTGCTGGAATAAGGCTGTTAGCTCAGGGGCATTCGTTCTTCCCCAAGTAGCGTCTATGTCATCAAAAATGTCTGACTCGTGCTTTTCTCCCTTGATAAACATGATCTTTTCTGACAGTTCTCCTCTTCGGATGGAATTCCCAAACGCCTGACAGCGGTGCATACTACGGGCCAGGGAGGAAATCTCTCCGTATCCCTGGCCCAGGAAGGGATTATATACATCTACGTCATAGGAGAGAATGTTGGGGATATCTTCCTCTGTAGGTTCATAATACCGCCAAGTGTACATATTCCAGAACAGCCTTTTGGGCTGCCAGGGTTCTACATACTTAAGCTGTTCAGGATAGACCCCGGGGTCCGCCGCTATGTCAAAGGCTTCTTGCGCTAAGATAGCTGAGCTTGTATGGTGTCCATGGCCACCGCCGCCTCTTTTAGGGCTGGCAAAACGGGTAATGATTACATCTGGACGGAATTTTCTAATAGCCCAGACTACGTCTGCCAGAATTTTATCCTTATTCCAGATTTTGAGGGTTTCCTCAGGGGTTTTAGAATATCCAAAGTCTATAGCCCTTGAGAACATTTGTTCTCCTCCGTCTAAGGATCTGGCTCCTAGTAGCTCCTGTGTTCTTAATAATCCCAGTAAAGGCCCCTTCTCATTCCCTATGAGGTTCTGTCCCCCATCTCCGCGGGTTAAAGAAAGATACCCCACCCTATACCCTCTATGCCCTGCCAAATATGAGATGAGTCGTGTGTTCTCATCATCAGGGTGGGCAGCTATATATAAGACTGAGCCCACTACCTGCATATTGGTCAGCTCATGTAAAAGCTCTCCTGCATGTGGAGGAGTAGGTCTGTACTGAGCCTGCAATGCATAGGAAGAGCTAGTCAGCCCCCACAATAAGAACAGTCTGAGGAATAGGTGAATAGAAAATGAGGATGTGTATGTTTTTGCCATAGTCAAAGCCGTGTTTGTGTAACTGGTCTTGTAGATGTCTATCCTGGGAGATCCCGATTTAAGTATGTACTGAAATCTGCCGATTTGGGTTGATATTCTGAATTAAAAAGTGGCGAACTTATGAGATAGTCTGCCGTGGATCTATTTTGGGCGGTTGGAACATTGTAAAGCGTGGAGATTCGCAAAAGGGCTTTTACATCCACATCATGAGGCTGGGCATTCATGGTGTCCCAAAAGAAAACAAAGAGATCTATATTTCCTTCAGCTATTAAGGCCCCTAGCTGCTGATCTCCCCCCAGGGGACCTGATTTAAGCTTATGTACGCTAACAGGGGAATTTGCATCAGCAGACTCCTTTGCCAGTAAGGAGGCTTCAATCATTTTACCCGTAGTTCCTGTGCACACCAACTCATGAGAAATGAGCTTCTCCCAATTATACTCTACCCAATCAATCAGATCTGGCTTTCTATTATCGTGGGCCACAAGTGCTATTGTCATATGTAGGTGTACTAAGTACCGCTTGCTGCAAGCTACAAAAAAACCCTTTCCCTGCCAGAATCAATCCTTCCGTATGCAGCCCGTATGCTGTCTCATCCTGGCAGTAGGTCGAAAGTAGCTTCCAGGATTATAGAAAAACTCATTCAAAACGTATATTCGTTTACAGATACTTGACCATGGGCAAAGCCAATAGCATCCTACATCTCTCCCGACAGATTATCTTACTACTCCTTTTATCCACACTAATATCCAGTTGTGGGGCAGAGTTTGCTAGCTCAGATCCATATCCCAAGAATAGAAGAGAACTGCTGAGATCATTCCGCGAATCAGGTAAGCTTATCATTTCCTATTCTCACAACTCCCCCTACCATGCCTACTATGATTCCCTGGCACACCAAATGCTGACAAGAAATGATAGGATAAGCACCACCGTCAAGACAGATCAGCAGCTAACCAAGGAGGATCTACAATCCCATGCCCTGCTGTTTATGGGTACCTTGCCTAGTACAGGTCCACTCTCTTCACTTGCTGGCAGCTTGCCCGTAACTTTCTCCAAGCAGTGCATTGATATCCTGGGTAGCCGCTTCGAGGAAGAAGGGATGGTGGTAAATGTTAATACCTATCCAAATCCACTCAATCCTATGATGCCTATATGGCTCACCACAGGACTTACTGATGAAGCCATCATAGATTGGCTGAATAGGGTTCCTGAAGGAAGGGCGATAAGTATTTGGGGCCAATGGGGCATAGAGGTATTTGGTAAGGAGGAGAAGCTTGCCATGGGGCAGTTTGCGTACGCTGGTGCTACCCCTTGGAAAATCTCATCTGAGGCCTTCTGGGACCTGAGAGAAACGGACATTACTATTTACCAAGCCCATGCCTTCAAACTGGCTTTTCACGGAGGGGAGACGGATTCTACCTTTCTCCAAAACTGGGCAACAATATTCATGGAAGCCGAAAAGATCCTTCCCGAGCAGAAGCCTCTATCCCAGGAAGTGGCCGTTAAGATTTTTCCATCCGCAGAAAAGAAGGGACTGGTAACAGGCATCACCCAGCCCTGCCATTGTGAGGTAGAGAAGGCCACTATCTCTATTACCTCTGATCCTATCTTTAATTCTGAAGTACAGGCAGGGATTAGAAGATGCCTTAGCAAAATGGCTATACCTTCCGAGAAAAGATCTATACTCCAACTAGGTCTACCTATTTTCCAACTAGAAGAGTTTGAAGGCTATCCTCTTAGGTATTGGGAGGAGAAATTATATCGCGCAGATTACCTCAAATACCTGCCTGAATTGATGGCTGGGGAAGTGAGGGGTGACTATATCAGTAAGGTGGATGGCCTACTACTAGCCCTGTGGGTCAAAAAGCTGTCCCAGGTAATGGAGCCTGATGAGCTCACCATGGCTATTTATGAAGGGCAGGAGGGGCTCTTTACTAAGGCTGCTTACCTAAAATGGCTGAAGGAACTGAAAGCTACCTACGGCAAAACCAAGGCAGCTAACAAATCTAACCACGTGCGGGAAAGCGACTGGTACCAAGGGTTTAACCTAGCCCATGAGGGGTACCAGATCTATAACGGCTATGTGTCAGAAGAGGCTATGCAGGCTACAGCTCTCACTAAAGAAATAGGCGCTAATGCTACTGCCATAGTCCCTTACACCTTTATGCGTAATCCGCGAAAGGCTACCGCCCTTTCTATTCCCAGGTTTGCAGGTGGGGAAAATGATGAAAGTGTGGGGTGTATAACAAGGAATAGCCATGAGCTGGGCTTAACGGTTTTACTAAAACCCCAAATTTGGTTGTCTGGAAGCTGGCCAGGAGACATAGACATGGAGTCCGAAAAAGAATGGGCGCAGTTCTTTCATAATTATGAGCGCTGGATGATGCATTATGCCTTTTTGGCTACTATCCATGAGGCGGATATGCTCTGTGTAGGGGTAGAGATGGTTCATACTACCCTGGAGCAGCCGGACCGCTGGCGAGACCTGATCCAACATCTCAGGGCTGTTTATGAGGGTCCACTGGTTTATGCAGCTAACTGGGGGGAAGAATTTGAAAAGATAGAGATTTGGGATGAGCTCGACTATATAGGCTTTAACTGCTATTACCCTTTAAGTGATAAGCCAGAGGCTACCAAGAAGGAGCTTGTGAGTACCTTCACAGAAACGGCCCAAAAGGCAGAAGCTATCAGTAAAAAATTTGATAGGCCCCTGCTGTTTACAGAAATTGGCTTTAGGAGTATTCAGGCTCCCTGGATGCATCCACATGCCGAGGCGGGAGATGCCGCTTTCAATGAGCAGGACCAGCGACTCGCCTATGAAGCTGTCTGCGAAGTCCTGGCCCCTTCTGACTGGATGAAGGGTATCTTTTGGTGGAAGTGGCCTAGCTACACTTCCTACCATACAGAAGAGTCCAAAAGCTTCACGCCTATGGGAAAAGCGGCCCAACAAGTAGTAGAAGAGTGGTTTCTAGGAAATAATAGGTAGCTACCTGAGGATTACTTTTTTCAAGAATGGAGCTTCTTCATTTTCTATATGGAGAAAGTAGAAACCAGCTACAAGCTCACTAGAGATGGTGACGGAAGTGGATTCTAAAGAGGCTGAGGTAATGCTTAAGGGGATTCTTCTTCCGTGTATATCTATCAAATGAGCCGACAAGGCATTTGGAGAAAGTTGGGCAGTATGCGTCCAATACCAGTTTTGACCGTTAAGCATCAGGTGAATCTCTGAACGCTTACGGCCGGGTGCCAAACTAGTAGATACTCTTGTTTGCTTAGCTAAGAATAAATCTACTCCTTTCCCAAATGACTGATACCTGAGTTGACCCACATATGGCTTATTTTTTTTAGGGAGTGGTATTTGGAGTTGCTCAAATGCCTGGCAGGGGGAGGCAGTGGAAGCAGTCCATGCCTGGTTTATTCCGATGAGACTCTCAGGGAATAATCCCCAATTTTCTCTTTGCCAATTTTCTCCATGATCTGTTGAGGTCCAGAGCTGTAGGCTGTCAGTCATGGAAGCCTGGGGATCAAAAGAAAGAGCAAGGCCTATGTCAAGGTATCGAGCGCCATTTCCTACCCCAAAGTTCAGCAGTGGATACTCATGTGAGTCTATGAGTAGCTCATCTGCCATATGTATGTGATATACCTCCTGAGAAAGACAGTCTGAGCTTTCCTGGGCACTAAGCTGGATGGGAAGCCAACTGGCCTCCAGGATTTTTTCTCCCGTCTGCGGAGAAACATCTAGTTGAGGAGACTCAAACGTTAGGGTTTGCTGAAAGCTGTATTCATTATTGGCATCCGTTATAGTTAGGCTAAAAGGTCCTTTTGAGAGGGTTGAAGGCCAGTCAAATGTCAAGCTGTAATGACCGTAGGGAGACATATACTGAGAGAGATACTGCTCTGAGATAATGCTACCTTCCTGCTCCCATGATAATTGTAGAAGAATTTCTTCCCCTTCTCCTGTGTAAAATATGCTGAGATTTCCTGTAGAGGGATGAATATTTTCTGTGATAACTTCAGGAGTGATATCTACCAGAGATAGCACATTCTCAGATAGTATACCAGGTGTATGCAATAGGCTAACTCTTAATTTTTCAATGCTCAGCCTCATTCTGTTGATCTGTCCCTGGGTAAAATTTTGTAGACATCTCCCTCTGTTGTAATCCATGAAATTATCATTCAAATCCAGGTGATCACTGAGCAGGGGGTTAGATGAGCTAGTATCCTGAGCGTCAGTCCCACAGGAGTTATTCGGATCACACCCCTCGAAAAAAGCATTTCCTGCATCAGGCGGGGTATCACATACCCTATCTCCCTGCAGGAGACAATTATGGTTTTTACAGCCCCCCTCAAAAGTATGATATAGGCCCAGGTAGTGGCCCATCTCATGGATCAGAGGGGTAGAAAGTTCTTCTTTCTGCCCTATGTGGGGATAGGTGATTACAATACCATCTTCTTCTCTTCCGTGAAAATGAGGTAAGTGTGCATAAGCGGTAGCAGGCCCTTTACGGACTAGGTATACATTGATATACCTTCGGGTATCCCAGTGGAATTGCTGCTTCATTTGGGCATCTTCCTCATAGGAGGCCAGGGTAGAAAACCTACTGTTGTGATGGATGATCCCATTGGTTTCCTGTCCGTCTGGGGTCAAGCTGGCCAGGTAGAAATATATGTTACTGCTAACGCTTTTAGACCCGAAGAAAGCAGCCCGGTTATTAAAGGCTTGATTAAGGAAAAGCATCTGGCGGTGGATGAAGGCATCAGGGAAAGGAGCTTCATTTTCTTCTTCCATGAGGTGGAAAACCACAGGCAGAGACATAGCCTCATCAGTAATACGAATACTTTCGGGCTCGGCCCTAAGCAAGGTTTGGTTCATCGCTTCCTCAAGCTGCTTACTCTCAGGGTAATAAGACCCTAGCTCCTGTTGTCCGCAGGGAAGAATTTGGCCCTGCAAAGGCAACCTTAGGATAAGGATAAGGCAAGCTATATATATGCTTTTCATTATATGTATAGTCAAACCAAAGCCGGAACAAAAAGTTTGTTCCGGCTTTAGTTTATCACCAGGAACAGTGAGGAGATGATTAACGGTTAAGTATCTCCACTTTTCTCACTGCTCTTACATTCTCTGCCTGAACTACTACTGCATAGATACCAGTAGGTAGATCTGACACAGCTATTTCAGTCCTATTTCCAACGAAAGAATCTATGGTTTTTACCACCCTTCCCTGCATATCAAGCATATACAGAGAGATTTCAGAAGCTGGTTGATCAAAAGCTTCCAGGTCTATCTGAATACTGCTTGTAGCAGGGTTGGGGAACAACTTGAGTAGTCTGTTGTCAATGGTAATATCATCTATGCTCGTGGTGAATGCAGGGAAGGGTACTACGGTACCGTCTGGTAGGGCTGCAAACAACCCAAAAGCTGGATCATTCTCTCCTGGAGTCAGGAATCCACTTGCAAATACGGCTGCTGCGCCACCTTCCAGGCCAGAAAGATCAGCTGTAAAGCTAGCTACTATTGTTTCTTCTCCTGCTGGGGTAATATCTAAGGTGTAAGAAGCAGCTGGAACACTTGTGTACCCGGTAATAGCACCATAGGTGGCTCCTGAAACTAATGGAGATACATCTCTAGCAATAACATCTACGGCAGGGGCATCTGTGGCACCATGATGAACTAAGAAATCAACGCCGGTAGCTGCTGCAGCTTCTTGACCCATGTCAGTAATGAACAGAGTAAACGGGGTAGTAGTATCCCCAACTATGCCACCAGCAAAGGCGATATAAGTTTTATTAGCTTCAAGAGAGATACCGAAGTTTACCAGGGTATCTGCCGCACTCATACTTGTAGACAGCGCTACACCAATATCTAATGGAGTATCTGCAGGTGCATTAATAAAGGGAGTAGCTGTGCGATATTCAAAGTCATCTATGAGAACATCTCCATTTAAGTAAACATCTACAGTAGGAGAAGGCGAGTTATGAATAACCTGTAGCCTGGCAATAGAAGTAGGCATAAACTCTACTACATCTCCATTAGGGAGAGCAGCAAATAATCCGAATCCAGGCTCAGCACCTTCTGGATTTAGGAACCCACTGGCAAATACGACAGCGGCACCACCACCTAATCCACTGAGGTCTGCATCTAAGGTAGTTACAATAATATCTTGTCCGGCTGGTCTGATATCTAAGAAGTATTGGGCAGCCGGTACCTCTAAGTAAGCAGTAATATCTCCGTAGTTAGCCCCTTCTACTAAGGTAGCTACGCCTCTAGCATCCACGTCTACTCCTGTAACATCCGGCGCACCGTGATGCACGGCAAAAGCAACAGTGGAATCTGAAGAAGCTGCTTCCTGTCCCATATCAGTAATGAATAGCGTAAATGGCGTTTCCATGTCTCCTACTACTCCGCCTGCTATGGCTACGTAAGTCTTTCCATTCTCCAGGGTAAGAGGGAAGTTTACAATAGTATCAGCAGCAGAAGTACTATTTGAAAGTGCTACCCCTACATCTAGACCTACTCCTGCAGGCGCATCAATAAATTCAGAGGCAGTTCTGAACTCAAAATCATCCAGGAGAATTCCTCCGTTTAAGTATATATCCACAATAGGCTGAGGAGAGTTATGGATCACCTGCAGACGAGCTAATGAAGTGTCTGCGAAGCTAACAACCGTTCCATCTGATAGGGCTGCAAACAACCCAAAGGCTGGATCATTTTCTCCAGGACTTAAAAATCCAGAGGCAAATACAACAGCAGCGCCTCCTTCTAGTCCACTAAGATCTACATCATAGCTAGCAGCAATGGTTTCTGTTCCTGCTACTTTAATGTCTATAATGTAAGGAGCAGCTGGCACATTCAGGTAGTCAGTGATAGCGCCAAAAGAAGCATTCTCTACTAGCGTAGCTACTCCCCTGGCAGCTACATCTACCGCAGGGGCATCTGTAGAACCATGATGAACAGCAAAGTCAACGCCAGTATCAGCGGCAGCCTCCTGACCCATGTCAGTAATGAACAACGTAAATGGAGTAACAGTATCTCCTACTATTCCTCCAGCTATAGCTATGTAGGTTTTGCCATCTTCCAGGGTTAGAGGGAAGTTCACTAAAGTGTCAGCAGCTGATGTGCTGGTAGACAGTGCTACTCCCACATTAATTTCTGTATCAGCAGGTGCATCAACAAACCCTGATGCTGTGCGATATGCAAAGTCATCTAATAAATTAGTTCCATCCAGGTAGATATCTACTGTTGGAGTGGGAGAGTTGTGTATGACCTGAAGTCTGGCAGTTTGTGCCACAAGGGTGTTAAAACCTAACATCCCTGCAAGAAGAAGTAAAGGTAAAATGGTTCGGTTCATAATGAATTTGTGTTACGTGGTTTTAAATAGGAATATGATTCCCGAATGAGAACATTAAGGTGGTGTGGGATGATTGTGCAGGAAAGAAATACTCGGGGCAGCGAAATTTTCACTGCCGCCAAGCATGCAATTAGATAACACACTAACTAGAAAAAGAACGATTATCACTTAATTTCTTACAAATCGCCTAACGTAGGCTTTACTCTTTTCTCTGATAACCAGGGTATACATCCCTACAGGTAGAGGTGTAACATCCAGCACCGCTGTATTATTTCTTAGGTTGACGGGAATGTCAAATCTCCTTCCACTCCCATCTAGTATGTATAAGTCTTCTATCTTTAGTTGGTCCCAGCTAACGGTCATAGTTAATTGGGCAGGATTAGGGAATAAGGCCAAGTTAGCAGAAGGAGCGAGTAGGTCCTCTCCACTCAGGACGATAGCCTGAAACTCTGTAAAGAGTGGGAGAATTTTCCCTCTAGATTCTATAAGCCTTGGATTCTCTACACTCAGTCTAAAGGGTTTGTCTGCACCGCCTGTGTAGCCCGTCAAATCTTCAATGACAATCACAATATCCATGATACGACCAAACCCATCTCTATCTTCCTGATCCAGTCTGGTAACTACTATGTCCACCGTTCCTAAATCAGGGAAAGCAAAATCCATCCTGAATAAGTCTTTCTCTTCTGAACCAAGCCAGGAAGAATCAGCTACTGAAAAAATGCTGGCCGCTCCTACCTCTTCAGGGTCATAGTCCAGCGTAAATGCTAAGCCATAGGCAGAATCAGCAGGTATATCTTCCGTACCTAGAAAGAGGGGGACCTCTATAGTATCTCCATTTACAGTAGCAGCTTCCCAGTCAAGAAAGAGAGAAGGATCTTCCACTGACCCTATGGAGCCTCCCATGCCAGGTAAGGCTGAGGTGTAATTAATCCCTACCACCTCCATATCCATGATATCCACTATCCCGTCTCCATTAGCATCTGAGTGAACAAAATTTACTCCCTCAAAATCATGACCCTCCCATGCATGTGCTGTTTGCCCTATCCAATTAGTATGGGCATCAGGTCTGAGAGGCCCTACCTCTCCAAAGCCTACGCCCATGGAAAGAACATCAAAGTGATTAGCAGACCTATCTCCATTAGCATCACCGGGCCAAACGCATTCTGCTAATACAGAAACACTGACCGAGTCTCTTACCTTAGTTCCATTATTATCTTCTACCTCTAACCAGTATAAATAGGTACCTTCCTCATTATGAATAACTTCCAGACTATTCCCAGTAGATCCATCATTCCAGGTATACCGATAAGGATCATTCCCTCTTGAAACGCTAGGCTCAAGTATGATACTCATATCCTTACATGCATATACTGTATCCTTCTCAAAGGCTACATCCAGATCAGCCAAAAGAGAAACAGGCAAGCAAGCTAGGAGAATGAAGACCAGTTGAATGAGTGAAAACCTGCTTTTCATGTCTATAGAATAATGAGGTATGGTTTAATAATCTACAAGAAGCATGAATTGTTGAAGAAGACATAGCACTGAAAATCTAAAAAATTGGTATAGAATCAGAACAATTATGTATTCTATACGTTGTAAATCAATGACTTAAGAAAGAAAAATGAGGCTGATTCTGAAAATTATCTTTTTTCTCAAATGAAAAATTCAAGAATAATTCGTCTAATTAGGTTACTAAGTGCAGCTGAACTAAGGAAATTCGTCCAGTTTGTAGATTCTCCCTACTTCAATCAGAATGAGAAGCTTCAAAAGCTAGTAAAGATTATTCATGGATCTGCACCAGAATTTGGAGAAGCTAGCCTTAAGAAAGAACGTATTTTTAAGCTTATTTATGGAAAAGCTACTGCCTTTGATGAGCAGAAAGTTCATGACCTTGTCTCTCTTCTCCACAGATTATTTGAGAAATACTTAGCCATACAGGAAATAGAAAAAGATCCAGTGAGCCTAAACCGGTATTTACTTACGTCTCTAGCGGATAAAAATGAAACGGATCATTACCAAAGAGTCTATAAGTCCACCGCCAAAAAACTAGGACAGAAGAAGCATGAATATCCCATGTACCACCTGCAGGAGTTTTTATTGGAAGAGCATGCGGCAGAGTTTGCCCTTAAAAATGGGAAGTACAAACAGGCCAATACCGCATTTGGGAAGGTAGTAAAGGAGTTAGATACCTTTTACTTAGTGGAAAGACTGAAATATTCCATAGAAAAGCTAAACAGGCAGCAGGCCCTTAGGGAATCCTCTGAAGAGGAGGAGCATGATTTTTTTCACACTTTCATTCAGAATCTGGAAACCCTTGGGGTAGGGAAGGTACCAGTAGTGATGATCTACTATCAGGTATATCTGATGCTAACTGACTTTGAGAATGAGCAATTTTTTGAGGGACTTATAAAGCTGCTAGATACACATGCTGATGAGGTATCTCCTCACGAGCTGTTTGCGGTCTATTCTCAGGCACAGAATTACTGTATTAAAAAAGTTAACAGTGGTAAGCGGGATTACCTAAAGAATTTATTCTCTATTTATCAAAGCATGTTGGGCAGGGGCTTACTGACCCGGAATGGGTTTATGCACCAGCACGTGTATAAGAACATTACCTCTAATGCTCTCTTTCTCAAGAAATTTGACTGGACAATAGAATTCCTGAATACCTACAAAAAGAAGCTCCATCCAGACCACAGGGAGAACGCTTATGCGTATAATCTGGCCAATTATCACTATGAACGTAAGGAATTTAGAGAGGCTATGCAGTTACTGCTGCAAGTAGACTTCCCTACCTGGAGGTACCACCTGGGAACCAAGTCTATGCTACTTAGAATTTACTTTGAACTTAGGGATGAAGATGGCCTCAACTATCTCATTCAGGCAATGAAGGTCTATTTACACAGGCATAAGGAGATCCCTAAATATCAGGCACAGAACCACCTTCACTTTATGAGGTTCAGCCAGAAGGCGCTCACGCTCCACAGCAGTAAAGGCTTCATTAAGGAGAGCGACTTTAACGGCCGAGTCATTAAACTCAGGGATAAGGTAGCTGCTACGCCTGGCATAGCCTATGGCGGCTGGTTACGGCAAAAGGTGAAAGAACTAGAAGACCTATTGCCTGACCAAGGTGTGCTTGCCCAC
>JBCCLI010000008.1:0-37925 GCA_039026975.1 Bacteroidota bacterium
AAGACATTTTCAAGTATGACCATGGCTTCCTGCCCGCCAAACTGGGCGTTACCCACATCTATATCTCCCTCCTCCATGCTGCGACTATCACAGGATTGTCTGCCATAGATATAGGTGATCCCTTCAGCATCTACCGGAATAGCGCCTATGACCGCATAGTCTCTATCATTTTCTGTCAGGCGCATGGTTGGCATAATAACCATCCAGTGAGAATTGATACAGCCCGTTTGATGCGCTTTGGCTCCACTTACATAAATCCCTTCTTTTGTTCTTTTGGTGATTCTCACAAACATATCCGGGTCTTCCTGCTGGTGTGGAGCCAGACTTCTATCTCCTTTCACATCTGTCATGGCACCCCCAATCACGTAGTTGTAGGTGTGCGTTATTTTGATGAAGTCTTTTAAGCGGTCATGATATTGGGTGCCATACCGCTCATCTATTTCGTAGGTGGTAGAGTAAAGAGAATTAAAGGCATCCATGCCTACACAGCGCTGAAAGCAGGTTCCGGTAAGCTGGCCCAGCTTACGCTGCATTTTATTCTGATTAGCCAGGTCCTCTACGCTGGTGCATACATGCAGGAAACGGCTGATCCTTTCTCCAGTAAATGGAGAAATCACAGAAGCTAACTCTGGCGCACTGAGGGCCAGGTCATAGGTCTTGGCTACTGCATTGATAGAAGGCCTTATTAATGGATGATCTACAGGCTCCTCTATCGTTTCTCCAAAAAGGAATATTCGCAAGTCTCTCTCACGTAGACTCTGAATATAATCTTCGCCAGATACCAGTTTTGAAGTTTTTAGGGTAGTCTCCATAACTTATCATTAGTGTTCTTTTTGTTCTCTCATCAGTGCCTTCACAGCCTCTAGATCTTCCTGGCTAAGCACCCACTGATCAAATTTGAATATATAAATGAGGGTAAATATGATAGGGATCACGCCTAATCCATAGAGCATCCAGGCAGTTGGGGCTGGAAGCCCTCCCAGGTATGAAGGATTATCACCCCCTATATAAGTTACATGAGAAAAGAGTAGCATCCCATACATAAGGCTGTATAGGAGAAATCCTACTCCCCAGATGAAGACCAATAATCTGTTAGAATCACCTGAAGAATTTTTTACCCCCAGGTAGGTTGATATAGTGAATATACCCAAAATAAGTAGGCCCAATATAAAGGTAAGTCCTTTTATCAGTGGAAAATCTGTTAGAATCCAGCCACTGCTCCTCATACTAGAGAATTCAGAATGGGTTCCTTGCCCGCTTACTTCAGATGGGAGTAATCCGAATAAGCAAGCCATGATAGCAACGGTCAGGCATACCAATAAAAAAAGCCAGTTAGCAGGTTTCATAGTAGAAGAGATACTTATAAAGATAGTGATATATATGTAAATGAGTACCTACTTGTACTGTCTCCACCCTAAAACTGACAGTTAAATAAGCATGGTAGGTAAAGAAGAACTGCTGATTATCAGCAGCAGTGCTTAGGAGTCTACAGCGGTACTTCCCTGTTTCAATGGCAAAAGGGAACCCAAAATGCTTGGCGTCAACAACGCAATAAGCCGCCCACGATCAGTCGTAAGGCGGCCTATTTTAGTGAGGGGTAAGTGTGTGATTATCGTGACCTTATCAATCATTCTCTGAGCTGAGAATTGCTAAGATCATACTAGTTGACTTATTCCAGGAGCAGTCCCTTAAAATTACTGATTTCCTTCGTCTGGCGTATTATTGTCAGGAGGTGCTCATCCATAGGCTCGAGCGGTCTGGAATTGACTGCCAGCTTGCCATTTTCGCCTAAAGTTATGGTGTAGTTAAGGTCTTGGTCTGCTTGCGTTTCTGGAAAATCTGAGCGTTGATGTGCGCCTCTACTTTCCTTCCTGGCTTTTGCCCCCAACAGGGTAGCTTCTGCAGCCATGAGAGACCCTTCAAAGTCAAAGGCCAGCATGAGGTCTTCATATCCTTCTGAGTCAGGCCTGACATCTAGTTGAGGGAGAGAATCTGTTAACTGCGCTAGCCTATTTAGCCCCTCATCTATTTTGGCCTCACTTCTAACTACGCCACAGTGTTGCCACATGATGTTCCTCAATTCTCTCTGTAGGGGACGGGCCACTTCATTTCCATGTTTCAGAAAGGAGTCAATCTTCTCATGGGCCTGCTGGATGACTTTCTTAGACCGGTACTGCACGTCTAAAGAGATAGACCGTTGGGTGGCATAGTTGCCAGCTCTTTTTCCGAAAATGAGGATCTCCGCAAGAGAATTTCCTCCCAGTCGGTTAGCACCGTGGAGACCTCCTGTTACTTCACCAGCCGCATAGAGTCCTTCTATCCCTGTGGAGTGAGTATCTGGATCTACTGAAATACCTCCCATAGAGTAGTGTGCGGTAGGAGCTACTTCCATGGGTTTTTTAGAAATATCTATCATCAGGGTATCCAGGAACTGCCGGTACATACGCGGAAGCTTCTCAATGATGAATTCTTTAGACTTATGACTAATGTCTAGATAAACCCCTCCACTAGGAGTAGCTCTTCCTTCTGTGATTTCCATATAGTTAGCCATGGCTACCCGGTCTCTGGTAGAAAGCTCCATTCTTTCTTTATCATAGTTTTCCATGAAGCGTTCCCCTTTTCCGTTGATAAGTCTGCCTCCTTCCCCACGTACGGCTTCTGTAACCAGGGTTCCTGCTAGCTCTTCTGGGATAACCATGCCTGTAGGATGGAATTGTACCAGTTCCATATCTGTGAGGGTACAGCCTGCTTTCAAGCCCAGATAGAAGCCATCTCCTGTATTTTCATTTCTCCTTGAAGAGCTTTTACGCCAGATACGAGTATGTCCTCCTGCAGCAATGATGGTAGAATCTGCCAGGAAAACGGTCCTTTCCCCATTCTTAATATTAAAAGTCATAGCACCAAAGCACAGGTTATCATGAACCAGTAGCTCAGTAACGTACTGGGAATCATAGATGGGTATTTTGAGGGAGTTAGCCTTTTTCAGTAGGGCTTTCAGGATAGAGCGGCCTGTGTAATCTCCAGAATAGCAGGTACGCCTGTAGGTATGGGCCCCAAAAAAGCGTTGATCTATGTGGCCATTAGGTAGTTTAGCGAAGTTGGCTCCCCACTCATCTATCTCGTTCACCAAGTCAGGGGCCTCTTTAGCCATGAGCTCTACCATCCGGGGTTCTGACAGGTTATAGCCTTCTATCATGGTATCAGCAAAGTGCTGTTGCCATGAATCCTCAGGGTCTACATTACCAAAGGAGGCATTAATCCCTCCCGCAGCTAGTACCGTGTGGACGTCTTCCTTGGGCCTCTTCCCTATGACTATAGTTTCTACCCCAGCTTTTTTAGCTTCTATGGCAGCTCGTAATCCTGCTCCTCCACTCCCTATAACAAGAACATTGGAAATGTATGTACTGTGCTTTGGTTGTTGCATACTTATATGGTTATGAGAAGTGGCCCCGGACAAGTATTTCTGCCCAAGGCCCTCTGGTTAAGGTGTGCTTATTTATATGTGACAATTCTTCCCCAGATATCATTGGTTCCCCAGATACCCTGCCTGGTACACTCTAACTGGACAATTTGGCTATGGTCCACAAATACATTGACCTCTGGGCCATAGTTCTTGATATACCACTTAAATACCTGTGGGTCAGCTGCCTCGAACATAAGATTCTCAAGTCCTACCTCATTGATGAAAGTGGCCGGAACGTCTACTCTCCATGGATTAGCATTTTCAGTAATTCCTTCAGATTCTATCATAATGATATAGGCACCGGCATCTAAAAACTTTTTGGCTTGCTTTACTGCATAGCCTACGTCCTGTACGCCTTCACTTTCTAGTTCCGATTTAGTGGTATCACCTCCAGCACCAAACTGTATACCTATTTCTGGCTTAGCTTTCAGCCCTGCTTTCTGCACATCTTCTATGACTCGGAGCCAGTCATCAGTAGGAATGGAAATGAACCCTGTGGAAATCTCGATGATATCAAAGCCAAGCTCCTTACATTCATTGATATATTTTTTGACAGCATCCTTCCCTTTTGTGAGGACATATTCTATGAAACCACCTGTAGAAACCAGGGTACCATACTTATGGGCCAGGTCATTAATTTCTCTGATCTTTTTAGGATTCATGAATGTGAAGGAACCCCCAGCAAATTTGATGCTGTCCACGTAGTTACCGGAGGTTTCTAAAATATCCTGGAAATAGTTTATGCCAAAATTAGAATAGTAGGCCGCCCGTATTTCTGTCAGACCTGTCTTACGTGGTTTAGCACTTCTGCTGTTGCGCTGGAGCCACTCAAATGATATAGGATTAGTAATGAAATTTTCCTTATTAGATCCGTTGCTTTTTTCTTTATTCAGTGTTTTTGAAGCCATAATTTTGTGTTGATTAAATGGAACAAGAGATAATAGCTTAGTAAGGGTGGAGATAAAATGATTCGTGTCTTTTTCGTAGATACAGTCCCCTGAAACTGGCCTTGCATGAAAATCTTTATAGTCTATGTTTCATAGTCTTTACTTACGGTAAAAATATCTCTACGTAGAATGATTCTTAATAGGGAAACTCGATCAGTTTAATAGACAAAATCGATTTTGCCTATATGTTAATGTAAGTGCTGTGGCGTAAAGTTCTTATTACCAGATCATTACCTTATGTGAAGAGCTACTGACAGTCCGTACAGATTGGGAGAACTATTTTGAAGAATAAGGATCGTATAGGTTTGAAGGTAAAACTAAGAATGGTGGAACTACTTGGAGAGGGGAGATTAACTAGTGGAATCTTTTAAGCGTCTGCTCGGTATAACGTCCTGAAATACATGCTCTGTGAATGAATCTGAAGGCTGTTCTTTCTCTGGAGAATACTGTATTATTCTTCAAAGAGTTAGCTTGTCAGAATCTTTAAGCCTAGTATTTCTCCAGGAGAATTACCTAAGTCAAATATGAGCTAACATTTACTGACCTAAAGGCATAATGGCTTATAAAGGGTGGGTTTCAGGATCATTAATGGTAGGTTGATCATTCATGGTGAGGATGTCAGAGATGTCCTGTGTTAGCCTTTTAATGATACGTTTTTTTTCAAAGCCTCGGGAGGTGACGAGGCTAACGGGAAGCTTTAGTTTTTTCTCCTGTATAAAGTAAACCTTTTCCAGGTTTTCCTGAGAAAGAAAACCCAGTGAAATCTTGGGGAGAAGCATACTACCTCCATTTAGGTTAATGATATTTCTCAGGGTTTCAAGATTTCCTTTCACATATTTTATGGTCCGCTTTTCTAGTAGTTCTGAGGATTTACTCCCCAGAGAATCTACTTGTCTAACGAGAATATCCCGCATATCCTCATGTAGCATGACACTATTAAAATCTATAGAAGAGATAGGAAGGGAGCGGGTGTCATCTGACAGCTTTGTTGTAGCATACAGACAAAGCTCTTCTTCATATAGTTTTTGCTCGTAATATCCATGGGTAAGGGAAGGGGCTATCATTAAGGCAGCATCTATTTCTTCATTGAAAAGAAAGTCCTCAATCCTTCGGTCACTCAGTTCGTAGATTTTGATGTCCAGCTTAGGATACTTTTTACTAATAGATTTTATAAAGATAGGAGCGATGTAAGGGGCTATAATTTCTGCTATAGCCAAATGAAGCATTCCTGAGACTTCATTTTCTCTTTCAAGGGCTATCTGTTCAAATAATCTCTGCTGAACACGTATCTCTTTTGCTTTTTGGATAAGGTCTTTACCCTTAAGGGTGGGAACTACGGGAGTTCGGGATCTATCAAAGATGATAATATCAAACTTGCGTTCCAGCCGCTGAATTTCCATGCTGAGTGTTGACTGGGCCACATTGCATTCTATGGCAGCACGGTTAAAGTTTCTGTGCTTATCAACGGCAATGATGTACTCTAGCTGTCTAAAATTCATGTATAAGTTAGTTTGGCCTCTTTCTCTCTGATATCTTTTATAGCCCCTTCATATTACTGCCTACTCATCCGAGAGATACATTCTGTGTAGTGAATGCTGGTAGTGGAAAAGATAGGGCAGCTTTAAAATAGATCCATTTTCCTAGGTCTTTGACGCATCCCGGGAGATATGAACTTTTGTTAGGGCTATACCACTTATATGTATTGATACTAACGAGGGGTCTTTACTCTTGACTCTATCAAGGGAAAAAAGAATCCTGTCTATCTCAGCGCTAATAGCGTAAAGATAGGTATTTAGCATAAATCCAGACAGAGTAGTAACCGTAAACTATTTTGGTTGAGTCAACCTACCGTCTTCCAACATCTAATAAGCAGGCCTAAATAAAAAAGGAGCCATCCTGGATAGTAAGGATGGCTCTTGAATGGTTTAGTTCTACCAAGAGAGAACTCTTTATAAGGCAGTGTGTGGTTTATGCTTCACAGCTTTCACATTCTTTCTTCTGCTTGAATTTCTGGGCGGCATTCATACTATGCTGGTAGTATAAGGACTTAAGGCCCATCTTCCAGGCAGTAACATGTATCTTATTTACATCTTTGGTGGGCATATCCGGGTGGACAATAATGTTCACTGACTGCCCTTGATCTATGTGGCTTTGTCTGTTAGCCGCTTGGTAAATAACATCTAGCTGGTCTATTTCAGAGTAGGTCTTGAACACATCTTTTTCCTCCTCCGTAAGGAAGTCCAGGTGCTGAACAGATCCATCCCTGCTACGGATACTTTTCCATACCTCAGCGGTATTCTGCCCTTTCTCTTCCAGTAACTCTTCAAGGAATGGATTCTTGATAGTTACTTTGATCTTAGCTATATCCTTCACATAAATGTTAGACCATATAGGTTCTATCCCTTGTGATACTTGCCCTAAGATGAAAGCAGATGAAGTAGTGGGCGCTATAGCATTCAGGGTAGCATTACGTCTCCCGTATCCCTCCAGCATCTTAGGCTCACCCAAGTGTTCTGCCAAATCTCTGGAAGCTTTGTAAGATCTTTCCTTAATGGTCTTAAAGATTTCAGTATTTAGGTTATATGCTTCCTGGCTGTTAAATGCTAATCTTCTTGATTGTAGGAGAGAATGCCATCCCAAGGCACCCAACCCTAGTGCGCGGTTTTCTTTCGCGAAGTTGTAAGCCCTCTCCATGAATAGGAAAGTCTGCTGATCATCGCGATTAGGAGAGTCTCTGTAAACTTCTAGCTTTTCTATGAATTCAGTGATAACAGCATCCAGGAAGCAGACCATGGTCTCTACTGCATCTGTATTTTTCCACTTATCATAATGTAGCAGATTGATGCTGGAAAGTACACATACAAAGGACCAATTATCACTGGAAGGAAGCATAATCTCTGTACAGAGGTTGCTGGCATAGATACGCTGATCCTTATCCTTGTACACATCTACTGTCCCATCATTGGCATTGTCAGTAAAGAAGACGTAGGGATACCCCATTTCTCCTCTACACTGTAGGATACGTGCCCAGATGGTACGTTTCTTCACATCACCATCTATCATCTCTTGCATCCACTCATTGGTAACAGTTACCCCATGGGTAAGCTGCTGGATAGGATTTCCTTCAGTTCCTATCTCCAGGAACTCCTTGATGTCAGGGTGGTCTATGGGGAGATAAGGAGAAAAACGGCCACGACGAACAGAGCCCTGGCTTACCACATCTACCATAGACTCGAATAGCTGCATAATATGTACAGCTCCAGAAGCTTCTCCGTTATTCTTCACTGGTGCTCCACGTGGGCGAATCTTTCCGAAGTATCCGGAAGTTCCTCCTCCCAGCTTAGACATCATGCCTACTTCAGACTGGGTATAAAGGATGTTCCCCATATCATCATCTATATGGGAACCAAAGCAGCTAATAGGTAATCCTCTCTGCTTCCCAAAGTTAGACCATACAGGGGAGGCTAAGGAAAAGAATCCCTGAGACATGTACCCATAGAACTTTTCTTTAAATCCCTTTATCTGGAGAATCTGCTCAGCTCTTTCTGCAATTTCAAGTATGCGGCTTTCTGGCGTAGCACCCTCTGTTAGGTAACCAGAAGCAAGAAACTTACGGCTGTACTCATTCAGCCAGAAAAAGGGCTGATCCTTCTCCTGGGTGGATGGCTTGACAGCCTGCTCCGTTTTCGTTTTGCTAGCAGGTGCCTGGGTAGTTACTTCTGGGCCCTGTGATGTTGGTTGGTCAAAGTTAGATTTATCCATAAATTAGAATAGGTCGTCGCTAGTGATACTTTGTACTCTTTTGCTGTAGTTAATGGATCTTTTCACAAAAAAGTCTCCATGCTTAGTTCCGATGATTTCATCATCAAACCACTCGGTCAGTGCTAGTATGTCTTCATCTACATCAAATACCCTTTCTATTCCTATACTCTCCAGGGAGTTGTTGAAACGGTTTTTGAGAAACTCATTGACCACTATTTTAGGCAGGAAGTCTAGCTCACCCTTTTCGAATATCCAGTCGACAAGGATTTTTTCAGCTTCAAAGGCATCTATGCATAGTTGCCTGATAGCCGCACGGTATTCATCTGTGAACCAGCCAGGGTTTTCTTGCTGGATGATTTTGATAATGTCTATCCCGAAGTCTCCGTGAATTTGCTCCTCCTTAGAGGTGGCCTCTACTACATTAGAGATTCCTTTCAGCATATTCTTATGCTTGTTGAAAGCCATAATGATGAGAAACTGAGAGAAGAGGGATACATGCTCTATAAATAGGGAGAATAGGAGTACAGATTCTGCATACTCTTGATCATCCTCACTTTTAGCATTCTTTAGGGCATTCTCCAGATACTGAACCCGCTTCATAATAGCCGGTTTCTTCTTAAGCTGCTCAAACTCCTTATTAAGCCCCAGGATTTCCAGCAAGTGAGAGTAGGCATCGTGGTGGCGCACTTCACTCTCTGCGAAGGTAGACCCTACTGCCCCTATTTCAGGCTTGGGCATGCGATGGTATATATTACCCCAAAAAGACTTTACAGCTACCTCTATCTGAGAAATGGCTAGCATAGTATTTTTGATAGCACTACGCTCCACTTCATTTAGCCTAGACTTAAAATCCTGTACATCACTGGTGAAATTGAACTCCGTGTGAATCCAGTACGAGTGTCTTATGGCAGAGACATACTCATACAGCTTAGGGTATTCAAATGGCTTTAAATTAATCCGCTTCTCAAAAATATTAGTCTGCCTCTTTTGGGCCTGAGTATTTCTGTATATGATATACGCTTTAGCAACATCATGGAATTCACTCTTCATCAGTACCTGCTCTACTATATCCTGAACTTCCTCTACGGTAGGAACATATTGTTCATCATCTCCTTTGCGGGAAAGTAATTCCGCATAGACACTATTGGCGATAAGTTGGGCATCAGCTATCTCACCTTGATCAACTGCCTCCATGGCCTTCATCACAGCTTCTGTAATTTTGCGGAGCTGGAAAGGCTTTGTACTAAAATCTCTTTTAGTAATGTGTGTAATCTCCATATCTGATTTGAATAAGACGGGAAGGTTCCCAATTTCGATAGGTAAAATACATACTCTCCCTTAGATTGGTTATAAAACGGACCAATTAGTTCTCCACAGGGTTATCAACATTTATTTCGGTTTTATTAAAAATATTTTTTGGGAATATTTTGAAAATAATAAGAGAAAGTTAATGAAAAATATAGCGCTGGCTGCTCTATTGAAACTTTTTCCTGAAAATAGCACTTAGTAAAATAAAATGCATAAGTATCTGTTAATCAAATGTTTAATCACATAAAAAATAGAAATAATCCTATATGAAAGCCATGGGGAGGAGAAGGAGAGGACAGGAAGGATTTATGAAAGGCGAGCCTCTTTTTCCTGGCCCTTTTGCTGGGATAATTCGTACTAACTGGAATTTTATTAGCTAGGTCTTCCCAATGATGGAGTAAAGTGAGGCTCGTTTATATTAATTTAGAAGAAATCCAGGGCCTAAAAGGTTTACTTTTTTTGTCAAATGACAGGCAGGAACTTTTAGCAGATAAAATGAATTTTGTCTCTGAAAGACATTTCATGTGAAAGCATAGAGGTTTTTCTTCTAACCGTATTTCTTGTTTTAGTTTCAGCCCCTCCTTTAAGCTGTTCAGAAAAAGCTTTTCATCACGTATGTTCAGTTAGTATATATGTACTTCCTACTTTGATAAAGATATAAGGGTATGTTTAATTCAATTTGATCTTTAAGTGTGAGATTAAGTGGTAGGTACAGAAGAAGGTACGGACTTATAGTTTACTCCCAGATTTCATAAGTTAAACTCATTAGTAGGTAAAAAGGAGCGTCTACTTCGATTGGCAGGGACTTAGTTTGCATAAATGGTTCTTTAGCCGGGGATACAAACTCTTTCGCATTGAATATGCCGGGAACAGTGCCAAGCACCTTTCCTTACCCTTTCCACATTCTACGGAACTTATAAATAGCTATATTTACGAAGCTTGAGATGTTTATGATTCGCTCAGTGGAGGGTATTTGATAAGCATACATGAATGAAATTACAGGATTTCGAAAGTGATTTAGCTCCAAATCTTAAGGAAAAAGGGCTTGTCTATTATAAGGATTCCCGTGTCCAAATGTTGGAAGAAGTGGCATCTGGAATCTGGTATGCAGAGGTATTAGGGACTGAAGATTATCAAGTCCAAATTAAACTCCACCGAAATACCATTAAGGAATGGGAATGTGATTGTCCGTTTGATAAGGGGCCCATATGTAAGCACGTAATAGCTACCCTATATGCCATAAGTGAGCAGAAAGGAGTTAAAACTATAAAAACAAGTAAGGATAATCAGGTTGATATAATTTTGAAGAGGGTTACTTCAAAAGAGCTACATGCATTTATTCTTACTCAGCTAGAAAAAAATACCCCTCTAAAAGAGGCATTAGTTGCCCACTTTGCAGATTACATTATAGAGGAGGGAGGAGAGGACTATAATACAATTGTTAAATCTTTAGCACAACAATTTCAAGGGCATTACGGTGAGATAGAGGGGCATAAAGTCCCCGAGCTACACAAGGCATATAGATTTCTCATTGGTAATGTAACTGAACTCCTATCAAAAGAGGAAAGGAGAAAAGCTTTTTCTATCATAAGAGCCTTTTTAGAAGAATTACCAGGAATCATTCTAATAACAGATGATTATACAGGAATACTCTATGAGCTACTAGAAGAAACTTTTGAATGCTTTAGAACATTGGCCCTTTCATCTCCTCCTATACTGAAAGATGATTACTTTGATTTTTGTAGGGAAAGAGTTGAAGCTGATTCTTATCACGGAAATCTGCGTGCAGATTTCCTCGAGTTGGCAGAACTATTAATAACTACCCTACAACAAGAAGAGGCCTATCTAGCACTAATCGATAAATTGATAGGGAGCCAAGACGGAGGCTATTTTGGAGACTTTGCTACTATTAAACTGATAAAAAGGAAAATAAATTTTCTACTGCAATCTGATAAACCTGATAAAGCAGAAGATATCATACAGGAGAATTTACAGTATGATGACATAAGACAAATTAGGGTGGATCATCTTATTGCGAATGGGAACTTAGCTAGTGCGAGGACAGTAGCTTTGGAAGGGCAGGAGTTAGCCGAACGAGATAAAAAGTGGAACTTTATTATAAAGTGGCAAGAAAAGCGGTTAGAAATTGCAAAACTTAGAAATGACGCTAGAGAAATTCGAGTATTAGCTAGGGCTTTATTCCTTCATAAAACGAACCAAGATTACTACGACCTACTAAAATCTACCTTTGAAGAGGAAGAGTGGGAAGAAGAGTGGCATAGCCTTTATCAAGAAATATTTCAGACTAATACTTACTCAATAAGTACCTTCCATAAGCTTGCTTTTATGCTTCTTTCAGAAAATAAAATAATTGATTTGATGGAGCTAGTTGTAAAAAGAGGGGGGCTTGATTCGCTAGAGAGATATTCCATCTATTTCAAAGATAGCTATCCTCAGATTACCCTTCTCGCTTATGAGGAGAAACTAAATGAAATGCTTAAACAGACGGGGAGAACTATCTATCATGAGCTTGTAAGGCATCTAAAGCAACTTGAAGGTATTAGGGGTGGCCCAGAAATGGTAAAAAAATTAGTTAGAAACTATAGGCAGGAATATGCGAGAAGAAGAGTCATGCTGGAAATTCTAAATAAGCAGTATCCCCTAAGGGATTAGATCATGTTGGAAACGCTAGTTTATGCTGATAATCCAGGCTTTAGGAACCTGAACTGCGCTGGTTTTATCCACCCTAGCTCGCTATTCTTCATAAAATCAGCTTATCAGAACCCTTAATCTGGAAATTATCTATTTCAAACAAGGTCTTAAACTTTTACTATTTAGGGCTTCAGCCAATCTTCCCTCACTACATACACGATCCCACAAAAGGATACCACCACAGTAAGTAGGTAAAACAAGAGACTTACTGCCACAGCTATATCAGTAGCTAAGCCGAGAGACTCCGCCCCGAAGAGGAATACGATCTCCCGAGAGCCAAGCCCCCCTATGGTAAAAGGAATTACCGCTACAATAGAAGAAAGGAGGAAGATAAACTCGTACGCCATCAGCTGCGCCTGAATCCCCAATGCCAACAAGAGGAAGAGTATGCAAACCATCTGGGAGAGCTGAACCAGGAGAGAAAGAAAGGAAGTATAGAGAAAGACAGACTGGTAGGTGGGGAAGAACTGCCGAATGACCAGATAGTAAATAGGATACATCAAAACCAGTCCCACCAAAACCATGGGAAGTTTATATGGAAACTCAAGGGGCACAGCCAGAAAACTTAGCATAGCTAAAAAGGCCAGAGCAGAAAGGCCATTGAACCTATCTAGTAAGAGGCTAAGTATAGTAGGCTTTACCTCACTTCCATACTGTTTATTCAGCCAAAACACTTTATATCCATCTCCTCCTATGCCACCGGGAAGAAAGAGGTTATAGAACATCCCCAGCAGATAAAGCTTGAGATTAGTCCTATGGCTAAGAGGTACCTTATGGGCTTTAAGGAAAGCATACAATCTGAAAGCGGCTATCAATTTAGACAGTCCAAAGAAAACAAGACCAAGGAGAACATATGCAGGGTGGGCGGTTTGGATGACTTTCCATACCTCTAGCCAATTGATCTTTTGGAAGACAAAGTAAATAGCCAGGCCACTGACCAGGATTTTGATGGCAGGGTTAAGATACTTTTTCATCTATACGCGTACCCCCAACATAAATATCTCTTACCTGATAGGCTTTTTTATTTTGAGATTCATAGTAGGTACGCATCAGTACCTCTATAACCAGCCCTATGGTAATGAGCTGAATCCCTCCTATGGTTAGCATAAGACCTAAGATCAGCAAAGGTCTTCCCCCTATGTCCTGCCCCAGTATTTTCAAAAATACCAGGTAGGTATTGATTAGCATCCCTAAGGAAAAAACAATAAATCCACCCAGTCCCAGGATATGCATAGGCTTCTGTAGGTACTTCTGCAAGAAGAGAATCAGAATGAGGTCGCTGATCACCTTGAAGGTTCTGTTGATGCCGTACTTGGATTCCCCAAACTGACGTGCGTGGTGTTTAACATCTACCTGGGTAATTCTAGCCCCTTGTAATTTAGCCAGTACAGGAATAAAGCGGTGGAGTTCTCCATATAGTCCCAGGTTCTTGGCTATTTCTCTTTTAAATATTTTTAGGGTGCAGCCATAGTCCTGGATGTGAACATTAGTCAGTTTTCGGATCATGGCATTGGCCAGTTTGGAAGGAATTTTCCTGAGAAACATCCCATCCTTGCGGTTAGCTCTGTTTCCAGCTACCATATCCCATGGTTCATTCTCTATCTTTTCCAGCAACATGGGAATATCAGAGGGATCATTCTGTAAGTCTCCATCCAGGGTTACCACATACTCCCCATTACTATAGTCTATACCGGCAGCCATAGCGGTACTTTGCCCTACATTTTGACGTAGCTCTATGAGCTTGACACGCTCGTCAGCATACTTCCCTATTTCCCGCACTGTACCATCAGTGCTGCCATCATCCACCAGAATAACCTCATAATCTATTCCCCTAAGGGACTCCTTGATCTGAGTTAATAAGGGCTTGATATTTTCCTCCTCATTCAAGAGTGTAATAACCAATGATATTTTTCTCACTATTCTGAACTATGGTTGAACTTGACCAGATTTACAGGGGTACGGCTATGTCTGGTTTCAAACTTATGATATAGGACGTATGATTTTCCCTTCAGTAAATGGTCTGCACAAATGTAAAAGGTATTAGGTTCTATCGTAGAACTTTTAGGCAATATTTTTTGTCTCTCCCTGCTGATGTAGTACGTGAGATCATGGTTAAAGATGTAACCTTCCATGAGGTAAAGGGGTTCATCAGCAGTAAGTTGGGCTACGTGTATACCATGTAGGCGATACTGCGCTATCTGCCCTGTAAGTGCCCTGTGCATCACTATGTACCAGTTAAACCCCAGCCTTACCCATAATAGGATGATTACGAACATGATCATTCTCTGCTTGGGGAGCTGAGTGAACAGCCAGATACTGACAGCTAATACTACAAAGAGAAAAACCATTTTTAGATTAGCATGGGGGAGTTCTGATATGACATGTATTTCCTGTATGCTATCTAGAAAAGTAGTTTTTGATTGGATATTCTCAAGAAAAGGAATCGTCCATACGGCTAGGGCCACTACCCCCGAGCCAAATAGGAAAAGACCTTCCAGTAGCTTCTTCCCCCAAGCCATGTGATTGCTAAACTCAAAGTATGCTACCGCCATAAGGGTAAACAGCATGGGGTATAGCATAAAAAGATAGCGAGGATGTGTTTCTGGAGAAAGCCAGTAGATAATGATATTAGTTCCCGTTATCCAGATGCAATAAGTAAAGAAAGGAGAATTCCAAACCCTTTTCCAGAAGCGTTTCTGAAAACAGAAAATCACCAGTAATGACCATGGAAGTAGGTGCATGAGGGTTTCAAAGGGGAAGGTGAAAATATGTATGAGGGTTTCCCAATGCGATTTTTCTATGAGGGTTCTCTTACTAGATTCATTCCAAAGGGTAGGGAAGTAGGTTTCCAGCGAGTTATACTGGCTGTAGGCCCAGAAGTATAGTCCTAAAATTCCTAAAAACAGTAATCCGGAGGTAATGTGTTGAACACTGAATAGTTTCCAGAACTTCTTTCGGTAACTGAAAACAGTCAGCAAAGTGATTCCTTGAAATACGATAGAAGGCAGGCCTTTACATAAGAAAGTGATAGCAGTTATGAGATAGGATAGCAGAAATAGTGCCCACCAGTTTTCTTGTTGGAAGAAGTGGTAGATCAGCATAAAATTCAGAAAGGTAAGCCAGGAATAAAAAATATCTATATGGCCTATCATAGAGGATAGCGTCAGCATTCTCCCGCAGGTAATAAACATGAAGGCTGCTAAGGCGGACGCTTGCCATCCGGCATGAGGCTTCATGATGCGGTAGATGCTCCACCCAAAAAGGAAGAGAGAAATAACAGCCGGTAGTCTGATCATCCATTCTGACTCATCTCCTGTCAGTGTAAAGAGGGTAACCAGTATCCAATTGTAAAAGGGAGGTTTATTATAGTAAAAGTCACCAAAAATAGTAGGTGTGATATAGTTTCCTGAAAACATCATTTCCAGGGCTACCAAGGCGCGTGTAGGTTCATCCATAGCTATAGCGCCCTGCCCGAGGTTAAGCAAATAAATAGGGATGAGTAGGAGGGCTGCTCCTACATATAATACGTATTCGTTCTCCCGAAAAAAGGAAAGCAGTTTCTTCATATCGAGGCCAAAATTAGTCTTTTTTTCTGTAAGAGACCCTTTAGGAGGAACTACTGATAAAGGAGGTACTAAGGGGTAAGGGCTACGAAATGCTTCACAAGAGAAAAAGGGATAAAGGGAAGGGGGTAGGAGAGAAGATAGCAGCCTATATTTCTAAGGGAGACTAATGACAAAAGGGTCTTAGTGCTGAGCATCAGTATACTGGCTGTTATATCTACCTGTTATTTCGTTAAGAGAAAATGTTAGAATCACGTATGTTATAGGAGAAAATTAGGTAGATATATCTGGGATGAGTTTGCGCCAGCGACAGTCTGTCAAGACAACAGTAAAATCCCAAGCTTCTGTACACTTAATCTGGATAGGACGGATGCTGCTGATGACAGCAGTTGTATATTCTCTAGCCATTCTCATGGCTCCTCATAAGGGCACAGAAGAATCTTCCCCCTGCCAGGAATGTACTTACGTGATAAAAGATACCAGTGCAAGTGAATACAGGCTACAAGGGGGAGAAACTATCTGTATTAGAAAAAAAGGACGGTTTACTGGGAGAATCCTCAGGTGGCAGGGAGATGAAACATGCCGCATATGTAATGAAGGCTCTTTCCATCCTAGTCAGCTAAGCTTGGAATCAGGGATAAATATCCTTGATAATTATGGAGAAGTAGCTCTCAGGAAAGTAACTGCACACACTCCTAGCTTAAGTGTCCAACTGACTAACTATGCTAATGCTGTTTTGAGTGTAGAGCAGTTAATCCTAAACGGTCCTTCTCACAACCTCACTAATGGGGGGATTCTTTCTATAGGAGAATTTTTCTTAAGTAATGCTGCCAGTTTCCGTAATGAATCCACGGGGCAGGTAGAAGTACGCTTCCAAACTCACTCAGAAGGGAAATGGCAGAATGAGGGAAACCTGGTCCTTGGCCATAAGGTATTAATAGGCCCTCAGGCAGAAATTCATAATGTAGGGAAAGTTTGGTGCCAGGATCAGTGGGTACAGGAAGGGGGGAAATTCGTAAATGAGGGGTACTTCAGCAGCACAGATAGAGTGAGGTTACGTAAGGGAAGTAAATGGATACTTCCCGGGGAGTCCCTGCTGAACGGAGGGCTTGACATACAGGCGGGCAGTATACTGGAAGTAAATAAATTATTGATCCAGGATACCCTTACTACCTCAAATGCCGCAACCTGGGAAATAAATAGTCAACTATTATTTACCGGTAAGGAAATAGAAGGTCAGCTTTCTCTAAACAGTAATCAAGCTGAGAACAGCCCTTCATTTTGGTATGTAGAGCCTTCTGCGTGCCTAAAAGTACAAGAGATAGGAGAAACCAAATTAAGCTTTATTGGGGCTCGCAGGCGAGAGATCATCAAGCAGGTATTTCCTATAAATATGACTATTCTCCCTCATCTAAGAAAACTAGAAGCCCAAATACAGTTCCCTTCACAGGTAAAGGAGGGGCAGAGGGTAAGGATCTCGAGATATAATGAAGAACCTGCCTTTCCAGATGGCTATGTGTATATGGATGAACATATGGGGCAGGGCCAGGTATTTCACTGGATGAATGATTCCTTAATAGAGGGTATACAAAACTTCCAGGTAGAAATCAGTCAGGAGGGACTGCCACCTATCCTTTCAGAGCCTCGTGCTGTTCTTCATATAAAAAATCAAGCTACGGCTACCTGGGAGTTTCTGGAGGTACATGAAAAGCTAGAGATAAAGTGGTTTTCCGCTATGGAGGTGCAAGGGAAGTGGGTATTGTATAATAAGCAGTATGAATTTTTGAAGGACTATGATGCAAGCCTCCACAAAGGAAATAATGAAATCAGCCTGGAGGTGGAGTCAGATAAGGATCTGGCTTACTATCTCAGGCTAGAAGTGAGAGACGCTCACCTCTTTTATCCTTTCATACCCATTCAATAGGAGAATTATCTCATAAAAAAAGAGAAGGTAGTCTTTACCTTCTCTTTTTTTATGGTGGCTTTTAAAAAAAATTAGGGGACTCAATCCACCTCGTGGAGAGTCAACCCTAACCCCTAGCTTCTGTATCTGGCGTAATGCCTATGAATCAAAAGTAGGAGGATTAGGTGATATTTCCAAAAAATACGATATAAAAAATGTACGAAAGTAAGTAAATGATGTTTTATGAATTAAATTACCTCTTAAAATCTATCTAGTGCATGAAGAGAGCCCATAATTGAATTAAATTAAGATTTATAATGAGTAATTTTTTATGAAAAAAGCTTGGAGCTGATTTAATGCTATTATTGAGAAAAATACTGTTAGAAGATGTTTAGATAGATTTTTTGATACCTAGATTATAGAGGCTAAATAAAAAATGGATTTAAGAAGGGAAGATTTTAGGAGAAAATTGTAATCCCAGAAAATGGTCCTCTTACACGCATAAGGAAGAATATTTAATTAAGGATAGGAAAAGGGGAGTGGATAAAAACCTGGGAATGGAAAGGGTAGGTATAAAAAAATTAGGGGACTCGATCCACCTCGTGGAGAGTCAACCCTAACCCCTAGCTTCTGTATCTGGCGTAATGCCTATGTTTCAAATGTAGAAGGATCTGGAAGATTTATAAACTGTCCAATGCATGAAACATATCATTGATAGATTAGGACCTTATTCGTAAAAGTCTTTACATAGGGAAAAGCATATATTCAGAATATTACCCTGTTAATTAGTACGTTACCCTTAAAAATCTCTATATAGACTTAGAAAAAGAATCTCCTTAAATGGAGTAATATTACGAGTCTGATTCAAGCAGAAATGGGTTGTTACTACTTAAGCCTGATAATCTTACCCGATTAAGGCAGTTATTTTCACGCTTTTTATGGGTTGGTAGCCAGAAGAGGTACCTGGTAGCAGGTATTACCTGGGAGTGGGTATGGGATAGGGGGTATAGATTTATACCATCTCCTCTTAGAAAAACGGCTCAAACGCAACCAATTTGGGGGTAAAGGGTTAATTCATCATATTTAACGTCATAACTTTGAAAAAACTTCCAACAGCATGAAAAAGGACTACCTATTTCTTCCTTTCACCAGGACAGTGGTGACATGTCTGTGTCTACTTATCTTTTTGCCTTTATCCTATGCACAGGAGGGAAGAAAAAAAGAAAAGGGAGATGAAGACAAGAAGAAGGAAAAAACATATTCTGATATTATTACAGATGAAGCCCAAAGTGATGAGGGACTTTTTACTACCCATCAGATAGATAATAAATTTTACTTTGAGATCCCTGAAGAACTGCTAGAGCGTGAGATCTTAGTGGTGACACGTAACTCTGGAACTATTCAAGGGCTAACCTTTGGAGGGGCAGGTATGAAGACCCGTCCCCAGCAGGTGGTAAGATGGCAGAAACATGGCAAGAAGTTATTGCTGAGATCCGTTTCCCATTCTAGTGTTGCCAGCTTTGAGAAGCCTATTTATCAGTCTGTCAAGAATAACAACTTTGAACCTATTATCATGGTATTTGATATAGCGGTCATGAATGAGGACTCTACTGCCTCTCTGGTCGAAGTATCAAAACTTTTTACTACTGATGTAGCCATGATAGGTCCTCTCTCGGATGGTCAGCGCAAAAGCTTTGGGGTGAAGAGCCTGGATAAATCCCGATCTATGATTATGGGGATGACGAGCTTCCCGCAAAATGTAGAGGTCAGGCATATATTAACTTATAATGCCAGTAAGCTCCCTTCAAATTCCCTCACAAATTCTCTATCGTTGGAAATGAACCAGTCATTTGTCCTGCTTCCAGAGACGCCCATGAAGCCTCGTATGCTGGATAATAGGGTAGGTTACTTTAGTATTCAACAGACCTACTACGGAGATGATGAACAGAGAGCTGACCCCAGGAGCTATATCACCAGATGGAGGATGGAGCCCAAAGATACAGCAGCCTTTAGAAGAGGGGAGTTAGTGGAGCCCGTTAAGCCCATTGTGTACTATGTAGATCCTGCTACCCCTGAGGTATGGAGACCCTTTATAAAGCAAGGGGTAGAAGATTGGCAGAAGGCCTTCGAAGTGGCTGGGTTTAAGAATGCTATCATGGCCAAAGATCCACCTACAAAAGAAGAAGACCCAGAGTGGAGTCCGGAAGATGTGCGTTACTCTGTAATTAGGTACATCACTACGCCCATACAGAATGCTCAGGGCCCACATGTACATGATCCCAGATCAGGGGAGATTATAGAAAGTGATATTCTGTGGTATCATAATGTGATGAACTTACTGAGGAATTGGTATTTCGTGCAGACGGCTGCCATTAATCCTGAGGCGAGAAAAGTAAAGTTTAGTAACGAGGTCATGGGAGAGCTCATCCGTTTCGTATCAGCTCATGAAGTAGGACATACCCTGGGCTTACCACATAATATGGGTGCTTCATCTTCCTATCCTGTAGACTCTTTACGGTCAGCCACTTTTACTAATAAAATGGGTACAGCTCCTTCTATTATGGACTATGCCAGGTTTAACTATGTAGCCCAACCAGAAGATGGAGATGTAGCCCTCATGCCCGGAATAGGGATATATGATATTCACTCCATAGAGTGGGGATACAGACCTATACTCGAAGCTAATAGTGCTGAGGCGGAACGAGCCACTTTAAATCAGTGGATCAGAGACCATGAAAATGACCCTATGTACAGGTTTGGAAGGCAGCGTAGTAATCCACCAGATCCTAGCTCGCAAACAGAAGACCTGGGAGATGATGCTATACAGGCTAGTTTACTTGGATTAGCTAACCTGAAAAGAATAGTTCCTAATCTGATAGACTGGACGGAAGAGGAGGCTAAAGATTATGATGATTTAGCAGAACTATATGGGCAGGTCATCTCTCAGATGAATAGGTATATGGGGCACGTCAGATCTAATGTAGGAGGAGTCTATGAGAATTTTAAAACGTATGATCAGGAAGGGGTAGTATATGAGTTTGTCCCTAAGGCTAAGCAGCAAGAGGCAGTCCGCTTTCTCCATCAGAACCTATTCCAAACACCTGGATGGTTACTAGATGCTAATATTCTCCAGAGAATTCAGTCTGCTGGGGTAGTGGATAGAATCAGGAGAACACAAGTAGCATCTCTCAATAATCTCTTAGATCCTAGTAGGTTGGCAAGACTGATAGAGGCAGAAGCTATTCTGGGAAGTGCTACTTATAGAATGACAGAACTTTTTGATGACCTGAGAAATGGAATCTGGGCTGAGCTGAAAAGAGGGACTACGGTAGATACCTACAGAAGGAACCTCCAGAGGGCTTACATAGAAAGGTTAGAGTATCTAATGACTAATGAGCAGGCCTCTCTCAATAGGCGGTTCAGGAACTTTGTAGGCTTTACAGCCGTGGATGTGAGCCAGTCTGATATTAGAGCTGTAGTCAGAGCAGATCTCAGTGAACTACAGGAAGAGCTAGAAAAGGGAATCAAGCGTACCTCCGATGATATGACTAAATATCACTATGAGGACGCGCTAGCCAGAATCAATATCCTTCTGGATGATGATTAAGATTGCCCAGGCATAAATTTCATAGACAGGCAGATGCTACAAAGTATCTGTCTGTTCTATTATAGTACTGTCTGCTTCATTAAGTTGAATGAATTCTTCTGGATGCTCTTTTAGATAGGTGAGCATACGTCCATCCAGGTAGGACTGGTTCTCAAAATAGAAATTTTCAAAGGTGCTAATACCCGAAAGGTCTATCGCTTCACTTTCCATCCTAATATTAGGTAGTACTTTGTTTTTCCATCCTGATACTTCCCAGGTTGCCAGCACTTCCTCCATGGGACCCATGATCTGGTCAGCTTGAATATGGGCTAGTATATCCATAAGCTCATGGGTCTTGCTACCTGCTGGACTCTTTAGATAAGCAATGATACCCACGTCCTCCATAAAGGCTCTAAGTTCTGTTAGCTTGTAGAGGGCCTGCTGTCCAGGGCTAAGTTGGGGGTATACAGTATTCACTCCTCCCTTAGACATTTCTTCAAAAATAGGAGGCAGAAGGACCTGTTCATAGGTTAACGTAAAGGGGTAGATACTAGAAGTAGGTAGAGGGTAAAGGCTTCTGTAATAATAAAGGTCCATATCTGCTCTGTAGTCATCTTTTACCTCATAAGAAGCCTCAGAGACAGGATCTTGAGGAGATTCTTTACATGAATATCCCCCTACTGCACACAAGAATAGGCTAAGTATGATAGCTAAGGTTGAGCAGAAAGTCCTCATTACTTAAGAGCGATTTTCTCTTTGATGGCGGTAGATATGGTGGAAGCCATGACTTCTGTTCCCTTCCCGTCAGGATGAACGCCATCAGGAAACATATCTGTCTTATTTTCGAGCGCTGTAAACAAGTCTATGATGGGAACCTGGGTTTCAGCCGCTATGGTGTCTAGCATAATTTGCATTTCTCCTTCAACCACAGAAGCCGTAATGCCCCAGTTATCTTCATAAACAGGGACAGGGTAACAGATCATGACAGTAGGAGAGGAGGGGAGCTGCTGAAAGACTTGGATAAATGCTACATAGTCAGAAATAAACTCCTCCTTATACTGCCAGTTTTGTGGTTTAGAATCATTAGTTCCTAACTTGATAATGACTACATCAGGTTCATAAGTTTGGGCCTCTGTAAAGGCCTCCTCTGCCCAGTAGGGGAAATCTCCCTGCTTCAACAAGGTTCTTCCTCCGAGTCCGTAGTTAACCACCTCGTATTCAGGGCCTAGCATTCTTCCTAGATGTTTGGGATAGGTGTTTTCCCCCAGGCCGGCTCCCTCTGTGATACTGTTTCCTACACAGGCTACCTTAATTAACTGGGAGGAGGACTGTTCCTCCTGAGCAGGTTCTTGTTCCTTGGTAGCAGACTGGCAGCCTAGGAAAAGAAGTAAAACAAACAGAAGGATTCTGGAGAATTGAGAAAGCAGAGTAGGAGTAGTCATTTGTTCATCGATTTGTCAAAAAATACAAAAGAAGTGTATGGGCTGCAAAACTCCATACACTTCTTTTATGATAAGTATCAGCTTACTGTAGCTGATATACTTTTATATAGTCTATCTCCATGGTTTGGGGAAAGACCGTAGTGTCGTCGGGGTTACCAGGCCAGTTCCCTCCCACAGCTACATTCAGTAGCAAATGGAATTTCTCATTAAAGGGATAAGGATCTGGGGATATCCTATTCTTATCTATTTTATGATACTGCTGTCCATCAATGAACCAGGCAATCTCGTTCACTTTCCACTCAATGGAATACACGTGAAATTCCTCTGAGAAATCACCAGAAGGCTTCGTGTAAATGCCTGAAGCCTGCTTATTATTAGGCCAGGCAGGGCCGTAGTGAATGGTTCCATGCAGTTTCTCAGGTTCATGCCCTACTATTTCCATGATGTCTATCTCCCCACTTTTAGGCCATTCTCCAAAGCGTTCATCTGTGGATAGCATCCAGATAGCAGGCCATAAACCCTGTCCTTTGGGAAGCTTGGCTCTTATTTCAAATCTGCCAAATGTCCAGTCAGCTTTATCCTTAGTTCTTATTCTGGTAGAAGTAAACTCTGATCCATTAAAATCTTCTTTCAGGGCGGTAATGATCAGGTTTCCATCTTCCAATCTTACATTTTCCACTCTATCAGTGTAATACTGTAGTTCATTATTCCCCCATCTGTCTAGACCGTATGCTCCACCGGTGCCTATCTGGTAAGACCATGAGGTGGTGTCCAGGGCATCACCATCAAAATTATCTTCCCATACTAGTTTGTACTCCAAGGTAACAGGCGTAGTGTCAACTGGTGCCGGGTTATCAATCATCTGATCTGGAGTATCAGAATCCTCTTCACAGGCTGACCATACAATAGTACTAGCCAGCATCAGAAGGAGGATGAATGAGTATTTGCTTATAGTAGTCTTCATATAAGATTAAGTTAATATTTTATTTTTGATTAAACGCGTCTTAATTCACCTTATTTTCATATGCTTCATCCAGGAAGAGGTATCTGGACTCATCTGGAGACGCTATTACCTTACATTTCACATCTATGATCATCACGGGTGGGGTAGCATCTTCTGCCTCAGCTGATGGCCACTTGGCTAGCCCTAAGCTGTTAGGATTCCCTTTTTTAATAAAGTTGACAAAGTATTTCTGCATGGTATTTGACACCTTATAGTCCTCTTCAGTCCATGCATAATCTTTCACCAGGGGAAGATTTCCCATACAGTATTCTATTTCACATGCGTGAGGTGCGCCAATAGCTTCTGGCATAGCGGGCGCACCTTCTGCTTTTTCCATGGTACCCCCAGCTAGGCCAGGGACTTTATCTGTATCTACTAATGGGGGCCGCAGCTTGCTGTAGAGATAGCGGTAGACGGGCTGATCACTATGCTTTCTATGTAGGTCAAACCATTTCCAGGTGCTATAAGAAATGAATCTGTCAGAAGCCAGGGCCGTAGCTGAATACTCCATTTCCTTTTCAGATCCATGAGGATATAACTGGAGAACGGTCTCGTGCTTCTCAGGGTACAAGGATTTGATGGCATTTAGGTAGTTCTCCTCAGTTAGAGGAAGGCCTCCCATCAGAGCCATAGCAGGGATTTCCGCTGAGTTCCACCCTAATAATAAGGGAACTTGCGCTTGTTCTCCTGCTTCAAATATTTCAGGAAGTGTTTTAGGAAGGAAATAGCCGTCTATGACTACGGGGAATCCAAATCTGCCTGACTCCTTGAAGATCTCGTAAATATCTCGCGAACTTAACTGACGTAGCGCTTCTATGCTGGGGTAGCCTGCTTTTTCTGCGAATGCGAGTCCCATTTTTTCAGCTTCCGGTAACTTGACCGTAGGCATAGTAGGATTAATGCTCGCACCACTTTCGCCGATAGCACCTGCTAGTAAGTCTTTGGATAGGGGAGAAGCCATATGTGCACTCACAGACATAGATCCTGCTGATTCTCCCGCTATGGTAACTCTATTAGGATCTCCCCCAAAGGCAGCAATATTTTTACTTACCCATGTTAGGGCAGCGTGTTGGTCTAAGAGGCCGTAATTACCAGAAGCTTTATACGGGGCCTCTTCACTGAGATCAGGATGAGCCAGGAATCCGAACACATTCAGACGGTAGTTTACGGTAACAGTAACCATTCCTTTTTTAGCCATGCTTTCTCCGTCATAACGGGTTTCAGACCCGTCTCCGGCAGAAAAGCCTCCTCCGTAAAAGTAGACCAGCACGGGTAAGTCGGTAGTAGTACGGTCTGCCGGGGTCCACACATTCAGGTACAGGCAGTCTTCACTAATGCCTGCTGATCTAAATTTCATATCCCCGAAAATAGGAGCCTGCATAGCCCTGGGACCAAAAGCTTTCGTGAGTTTTATGCCTTCCCACGGCTCCATAGGCTGAGGGGCTTTCCATCTCAATTCTCCTACAGGCGGTTTGGCATAAGGAATCCCGAGGTAGGTTTGGATTCCATCTTGGGTATCATATTCTCCCTCTATAAGTCCTTGCTCTGTCTGAACATGTACAGCAAAAGCATTGGGATTTTGGGCATGTGAAGTGAGGTACATACAGAAGAGTAAGCAGTAGCTGATTAGGTAGTTAGTTGCTTTCATGTCAAGTAAGGGATTTACGGTTCGCATTTTTAGGGCACTAGCTGATTCTCCAGAAAGAGTAGCTTTTTATTTTCTTGTTGCCATGTTTGTATGAGGTCAGGATCTATCCGTTCAGAGTTAAGGGTAAAGGAACCAAAAATGACATCTTCATCCCCATCCTGGTCAATATCTCCTGCATCCATGACCATCCATCTTCCCATATTAGCTCCTTCTATTTGGAATGGCTGGAAGGTCATATCTCCTATATTTTCTAAATAGACCAGACTTTGCTCACCATCTATGGAGAAATCAGGGAAGAAGGACATGGCTATTATATCCAGGTCTCCATCCTGGTCAAAGTCTCTACAGCGTACCTTAGAAGCCCCAAAAAAGGGGAAGAAGTAAGCCTGTGTAAAGTTTTGTGTGCCATCATTCAGGAAAATTCTTATGCCGTGATAGGGCTTGAGCACATTACTTTTATCCCCATTATCTCCATTTGATAGGATGATGTCTTTATCCCCATCTGCATCAAAGTCGAGGAATTCGAAATCATTTGAGCCATAAATGGAGGGAAATCGTAGGACACTTTTTTCTTGGAATCCATTTTCCTGTTGGTAGAAAATGCTAATTCCCTCATCTGCCTGGGCAAAAAGAACTACCAAGTCTTTTAGTCCATTTCCATCCAGATCCTCAGCATAGACTCTGCTACTTCCGGGCACCTTTTTCAACACATCTTCAGCAAATGCACCCAGATTTTCTTCAAAGCGAGAGAACTTACCAATGTCATTTCCAAAAGAACAGATAAGTAGATCGCTTTTTTGGTCTTGGTCCAGATCAGTAGAAAGGAAGGAAACGGGTCTGGGAAGCTGAGCAATTTGCAGCTCTTGGCGTTCATACCTACGTTCATCCATGCGTACTACTGCTCCTGAACTTCCTTCGTCAGGATAAAGATTACCAATGGTGAGTAGGTAGATACTGTGTTTATCTATCCTGTCTACATCTACTATAGGTCTAGGAAGTGTAATCTGATAATTAGCAGAAAAGTCAGCAGTCATGCTGCAGAAACGTCCTCTTCTATCTGCTAGGTAAAGCGTATTAGCCTCAGCATCATATTCTGTAAGGGTAATTTCTGGATAGCCTGGTAGGTTTACATCTGGAAAACTGGTTTGAAACTGAGTAGTAGGATTCCATGCATCAGGCTTAGTTATTTCCAGTGTTTCTGGTGCCACATGCTTAAAAAAACGCTGGATTCTTTTCCATTCTTCCTCTGTCAGCCTAGGTGTCTCCGGATATATATTAGCTGCTTTCAGTTTGAATACCTTATCCATAGACTTTTCCGCATATGGATTATAAAGGGTAGAATGTACGCCCATTCTCGCTCCCATACGTGTCAGGACAGTATCCCATTTAGCCTTAGGCAGTAGGGAAGGTTCTGGGTATAAATGACAACTCCCACATTGGGCCATGGCTAGGGCTTCATCTTCTTTGAGGCTTTGCTCATCGTACTGAGAACATGAAGTAAGGACTAGCAGCCACAGCATGAAGCAGTATGTTGCAGGAATTACAAATACATTTCTCATTCCACCTTCTATTACGTCTTCACTGCTAAGAACGGGATGTGAAGAGGCCCCGTAGAAACGCAGCAAAGCGTGAGTGTTCTATTAGCTTAGAAAGAAACTTCTCTCTTATTACCAGAGAAGTCTGTAATCTTTATTTTATTCACCCCTTCACTCAGAAGCAGTTGTCTACCAGATTGGGAAAGGAAACCGGCTCCATACTGGAATTCAACATATTGAGTGCTTCCATCAGCAAAGAAGAGCTTAGCAGAAGCATCTAGCGGCGCTGGTATAAATACCCTAGCTGCTTTCTTTTCCGCCTCAAAAATCTCTAATGGACCACGGTTTTGTGATGCTATGAGAAGTATATGTCCATTAGTATTAAGCAGCTGTACTAAGGACTTAGCATCTCCTCTTACCATAAACTGGGATTCCCTGGAAGTGAGTGGAGTAAATGTACCGTCTCCCTTTCCGAGGAGAACCAGCCCGATAAAGGCATCATATTGACCTGAGTTGACCTCATTTCCGTAGTCATTTCCTACCATGACTATGTCAAGTTTCCCATCTCTATTGATGTCTTCAGTAATTAATCCATTAACAGGTGCGAACTGGGCTTCTAAAGGAAGCTTGTGCATCTTGAAGGTACCATCTCCCAGATTTTCAATATAGGAGGTGGCCATATGAGTTGCCTTTAATATAAAGCCTCCTTCTAGTTCCTCTGGTGTAAATAGTTCATCCATAGTAGTAGTTCCAAATTCACTATACTTGGAGAAACGCTTTCTGAAAAAAGGAGACTGGGCATTCAGCTCATCCCAGGTGTGGACTGGAAAGGACTTCTTAGACCCATCATCTGCCTTTAGGTAACAGGATAAGACGGCATCTAAAAAGCCGTTATCATCAAAGTCATTAGCAGTTACCTTTACAGGCTGCTCAGGTGAAGCGCAGTAGAAGTTATTCTCCCCAAGATTTCCGGCTACATAGTCTATGTCTCCATCCTGGTCAAAGTCTCCTGCACTTATGCTATTCCACCATCCACTTAGGCTGGAGATCCCCGTTTCATTTACTTGTTCCAGTTTCCCATTTACATTTGCGAAAAAGCTGATAGGAAGAAATTCTCCTACTACCACTAAATCTATGCTACCATCCTGGTTAAAGTCAGACCAAATACCGTCTGTAATCATTCCCAGCTGAGATAGTTCAGGACTGACAGCAGCTGTCACATCCTTGAAGGTGCCTCCTTCATTCTCCAGTAGGTAACTGGAAGCTGGCTTAGGATAAGCACCTACTACTACTCTTCCTCCTACAAACAGATCCAGGTCTCCATCAGCGTCATAGTCAGCTGCTCTCACGCAGCTTCCACTAGCAGTCAGGGTAGGTAAAGCGTCCTCAGCTAAGGAGAAATCTCCATTTCCATCATTGAGATACAGCCTATCCTGGTAATATTCTGCTCCTTCCTGATATTCGAAGCCTCCACTTACGAGGTATAGGTCCAGGTCACCATCATTATCTGCATCAAATAATAAGCTTCCCATATCCTCTTCCTTCATTTCTTCCTGACCTCCAAGCGTTTTTTCTTGGAAACTTCCATCTTCTTGTTGGAGAAAGAAGATCCCCTGACCCTGGGCAGAACCTCCTACAAAGAAGTCCTGATGGGCATCTCCATTTATGTCTCCCACTGATATGGAGGGACCGTACTGGGAGAACTTGTGAGGGATGTTTCGCTGGACATTATAATCTATATAGTCTAGTTCCTCATACGTAAAATATATTCCTATTTCCTCTGTAACTTCTTTAACCATAGGGGATTGTCCAGTTGGCTGTACAAAAGACTCATCTTTAGCCGTCTCATAGGATATGCTGATAACCTGGTTAGCTGAGACATTCTCCAGAATACTTTCTTTCCCATCTGGCCAGACCACATTTAGCTGATCAACTGTGCTCACGCTTCCCAGTCCGAAGTGGATAATATCTTCTACCGTAGACACATATCCTCTGTAGAGGGACTGCTCATGGTATTGGGTTTTTCCTCCATCATAGGTGAGCTGGATCTTTGCTCCCAAGCCTACAGGATTAGCTTTAGGACCCTCAAGGGTAATTCTTAGGTAGTTTGCGTTTTGTTCACTCTTATCTACAACCGTATTCTCATATAGGAAAGCTACATCATTAATGTTATTCACTACATAATCCAGGTCTCCATCTAAGTCAAAGTCTGCATAGGCAGCACCATTAGAAAAGGAGGGTTGGGTGAAGCCCCAACTTTCCGAAGCATCCTCAAAGGTTAGGTTTCCTTTATTTTTAAAAACGTAATTAGGGATTTTAACTATGGGAATTTGTTTGATAAGGTCTACTTTACTGACAAAGGAGCCTGCTTTTTTTCTGTAGTTAATAAAATCGTTATCAGTGATATCTCTTGGGAAGCCATTGGTTATGAGGAGGTCCTTTTGCCCATCATTATCTACATCTGCAAACAGAGGAGACCAACTCCACTCTGTTTGGTGTATGCCAGCTAGTTGTCCAATTTCACTGAAGCTCATATTCCCATTATTGAGCTGTAGCATATTTCTCACGTACTGGTGGGTATAGCCGTACTTGAAATCATTTATGTAAACGATGTAACCGTTTCCAAGAATGACCGTCTTTTTGCGGAGGTTAGATTCTGGAAGCATGTCCAGGGTAATGATGTCCATGTGTCCATCATTATTAATATCTGCCGCATCATTTCCCATAGAGAAACGGGATTGATGCTTGATCATCTCATCTATCTGGTCTTCGAATACCTCTCCGCCCTCATTCACGTAGAATAAGTCATTGGTTACGTAGTCATTCCCTACATAAATATCCGGATACTGATCTTTATTTACGTCTATCACAGATATGCCTAGGCCAAATCCTTCTTTCAGTATACCAGCATCTTGAGAAACATTTGTGAAGGTTCCATCTCCATTATTTCTGTAGAGTCTATCGGTATTGGTAGAGCTACCATCATTTACTTTTACCTTATAAACAGAAGGGATTCCTTTTACTTTAGAGTTAGAAAGAATAAATACATCTAGGTCTCCATCATTATCGTAGTCGAGAAAACTTGCCATGGAACTATGACCATCATCATCTAATCCGTAGGAGGCAGCTTCATCTTTAAATGTGGGAATTCCTTTATCATTCAAACCCTGATTAACGAAAAGCATATTTTTTCTATCCTCATCTCTACCGAGAATGGAAGCACAAACATAAATATCAAGGAGGCCGTCCTCATTAATATCTATGGTAGCTGAACCGTAGCTCCAGGTTTTTGGGGCTGCTACACCTGCTACTTCTGTTACCTCCTCAAATTTCATGTCTCCTCTATTTAGGTAAAGTTGATTATCAACCATATTTCCTGTGAAAAAGATGTCTGGGAGACCATCCTGATCAAAGTCCCCTACAGATACGCCCCCACCATTATAGAGGTAGGAGAGATCAATAATATTGAACTCGTCATTTTCGAAAATCTGGTTCTGGAAGGTGATCCCGGATGAATCGGAATCTATCAGTTTAAATAGGGTAGGTTGCTGGTTACAGGAAACAAACATCAATAGTACACACAAACAGCCGAGTAATCTGTTCATAGCCATTAATTCGATCTAAAAAAGAATAGGGATAAATAAGCATCAAGATAAAAAAACAGAGGGCCCAAATGACACATATTCTTTTGGTCTGTGTCTTCTGTGCCCTCTGTAAACTTAACAGACAGCTAGGCTAGCCTGTATAAGTTGAAAGAATCCTAGTTATATCCAGGGTTCTGTGTTAAGTTTTGTACACCGCCTACTGTGTTCTGCGTGATGGCAGCTACAGGTACTGGCTGATACAAGTCCTTTTCAGCGAAAGATGAACCAGCTAAATGGCTTCTCTTCTGCTGCTCTGCAGACAGGTAATCATTCATGAAAGCAATGCCATCAAATGGTGCTGCACTACTTCCACGGTTTACATGCCAACGAACGATGTCGAACATTCTATGTCCTTCCATGGCTAACTCTATCTTCCGCTCAAAACGGATAGCTGTAAGTGCTTCTGTCTGATCTGCGAAAGCAGTGTACTCATTGATTACGTAGTTAGCAGCTGGTGTTCCATCTTCCATTTTTACGAACCCATCTGGATTAGCAGCACGAGCTCTTACCTGATTTACATATCCTAAGGCAGGAGCTAGGTTACCTAGTTCTGCTTCTACCTCTGCAGCTAGAAGAAGTACATCCGCAAAGCGAATAATATGTACATTCTTAGCGCTGGATGTGAATCCCCAGTTAATTACACCTGCAAGCTCAGCGTCAAACTCAGCAAAAGAAGGTACAGACTTAACAGGATTGTAGATACCTCCGTTAGGCACATTTCTTACCCATCCAGAAGTAGATCCAGGGTTCATTCCCCAGTCTAGGAAAGGAATACCTCTTCTACCAATAGTCCAGTCTATTCTAGGATCTAGCTCTCCTGGCTCTGGCGCGAAAGATGCGTCAGCAGGAACGCCTTCATCATTCACTATGTCAGTAGTGTTGAAACGAGAAGGAATAGGAAGACCACTTTCTGTCTTGTATGAATTAGCTAAATTCTGAGAAGGCTGGAAGAATCCACAGCAGGAAGTTCTTGCAGAACTACCGTGAGGCTGGTTTAAGGTATTCTCGTAGTTACCATTAGAAATGGACCCATCTCCGAAAGCTGCTTCATATCCAAATAGTAGCTCAGGGTTTCCTTGCTCAAAATCGGCTCTGAACACATGGTGGAACTGGTCAATCAATCCAAGTGCTACTCCAGTAGAAGTAGTACCATTATTGATTACGTCATCTAGTACAGCTTTAGCCTCAGCCCACTTAGCTTGGAAGATAAGTGCTTTAGCATAAAGGGCACCTGCAGCATACTTGTTTACACGACCTTCATTAGGCATGACACCTGGTAGGTTCTGGTAAGCAAATAGTAGGTCAGCTTCAATCTGTGGCCAGATGATGGCATCGCTGTTAGTGATAGCAGCAAAGTCCTCAACAGTCTCATCTACATATGGCGCTCCTCTACCAAATACTTTAGCAGCTTCAAAGTGGAAATGTCCTCTTAGAAATTTAGCTTCAGCTTCAATACGAGTAGCCACATCAGGAGAGAATTCATCTAAAGCCAGTGCAAGGTTCTTTAGGGTGGTGTTAGCCAGACCAATTCCGTCATAGCTAGCTCTCCACTTAGAATTCAACTTAGGGTTGTTAGGCTGAGTTTCTGCTCTTTCGACTGCATTCCAGTCTACTCCATCACTTTCCTCAGTACCTTTGTAGGAGTCATCGGATCTGATACCTCCCCATCCCCAGTTAGAAGATCCTCCATCTTGATTAAAGAAGTTGTTCCCCCAAGACTCAAACCAGGAGCCGTCAAGGGCCGAGTACGTAGCAATTAACATCCCTTCAACTCCAGTTGCGTTCTGAAGGGAAACGTCCGAATAAGATCCTGGCGGTGTTACCTCCAGGAAGTCTTCCTGACAAGAAGTGCTCCATAGAAGCGCAAAAGCCAGGATTGATAAAATTTTGTAACTCTTCATGGTTAAACCAAATATTTTGATATACAATTATAACTATATGTTTTGAAAAATGTTAGAAAGTTACTTGTAAACCTACTAACCACTGACGTGGAGCAGGGAATCCACTTTCATCTACACCCATTTTCAAGTCATTATTAGGATTTTGTCCAGTGATGTTAATATCTGGATCAGGACCAGTGTAGTCAGTCAGTGTCCAGATGTTCTGTCCCTGTACATACAATCTTAGGTTACTAATCCCTAATACACCTACCATAGAAGGATCAAAGCTATATCCTAGCTGCATAGTTCTTAGTCTTAGATAAGAACCATCTTCTACAAAGTAACTACTTGGGTTAGATCTAATGAAGTTAGTGTATCCACTTTCAGCACCTGGCGCCAGTCTTGGAAGAAGGGCATTAGGATTCTGAGGTGTCCATCCGTCATTTAATACTCTTGAACCTACACCCCCTACGAATACACGCATGTCAGTGAAGTATCTGTTGTGGTTCCAAAGGTCATTTCCTTGGTTCCAGAACCAGAACATATTGAAGTCAAAGTTTTTCCAGCTTAGGTCTACGTTGAAAGAAGTAGTGAAATCTGGGTGAGGACTTCCTAGGATAGTCTGGTCAGCATCAGTAATCTGTCCGTCTCCATTCAAGTCCTTAAATCTCCAGCTACCTACTACAGCTCCATCTTGGCTAAGTTCACCAAGCTGACTTGCATCTTGGAAGAATCCGTCAATTTGATATCCCCAGAAGTTAGAGATAGGCTCTCCTACTACTGTTCTTACTACGTTACTTAAACGAGCAGCACCCTGTGTGAAGAATGTCTCAGGATTACCATCAATATCAACAACCTCATTCTGGTAACGCGTAAATAATACAGTTACATCATAAGAGAAGTCTCCAATCTGGTTTCTATGGGTAAGACTAGCTTCAAATCCTTGGTTTCTCATCTGACCCAAGTTAACGGCTGGCTGCTGTACTAGTGGCTCAAGCTCTGTAGGTACTCTTCCTATTAGGAGGTCCTTGGTATCATTGATAAAGTAGTTAAATGAAGCTACAAATCTACTTTGTAAGAATGAGGCATCAAGACCTATGTTAGTAGTCTCAGAGAACTCCCATACAGTAGTAGAACTTCCCTGACGTAAAGGTCTGTATCCAATAGCTGCACTTCCGTTAGTTCTGTTGATGTCATAGTTAGAAGTACCAATGTTAGAACCGAAGAGGGTAAATCTGTTACCTCCAGGTGCATTATCAATACTACCCATCTGTCCCCAACCCACACGGATTTTCAAATCATCTAACCAAGATACGTTCTGCATGAAGGCTTCCTCAGAAACTCTCCAACCAGCACCCACTGAAGGGAAGATACCATAACGCTCATCATCAACGAATTTTGATGTACCATCACGACGGATAGTGGCGTTGATCAGATACTTATTTTGGAAAATATAGTCAAGTCTACCGAAGTAAGATGCTAATCTCTCAGGAATAAAGCCGGAGCTAGAAGCTGAAGGAGTAGCAAACTGGTCTGTGTTCAAGTTAATGAAATCAGGATCTTCAAAGTCAAAGGTGTTAGTTCCTACACTGACAAGGCTCTGATCAAGGCTGATAGCCTCAGTACCTGCCAGTAATTTTATCCTGTGGTCTCCAAATGTCTGCTCAGCAGTAAGGGTGTTAGTCCACGTCCAGTTTAGGTTAAATCCACTTGTATTCCCTAATCCGGTGATACTGGTATTCTCAGAACTTTCATACGTAGTGTAAGTGATGTCCTTATTAAAGAAGTTAGTGAAGTCAACTCCAAAAGAAGTACGGATGGTAATCCAGTCTAATGGCTTGATTTCGGCAAAAGCATTACCAAATGCTCTGTATCTTTCTTCAAAGTCATCTGCATTTCTAAATAGGTCAGCTACAGGGCTGGTTGCGTTACCTGACTCCCCTACAGCATTACCACCAAATCCACCACCTATGTCACGAGCGGGAATGTAAGGGACCATACGGTAAGCCCATGCCCATGGAGACTGCTCACCGAGTCTACCACCAGCAGCACTGGAACTACCTTCTCTTCTATCAAATGAGAACTGGAAGTTTTCACCAACCGTAATCCACTTCTTAGGAGAGAAAGAGGTATTCATACGAGCTGTGTAACGGTTATAGTCCGTTTTCTCGTAAGTACCTTGCTGTCCAAAGTAGTTTAAGCTGAAGTTGTAAGATCCATTCTGACTACCACCTGAAGCAGTAACCTGATGGTTCTGAATGATAGCAGGACGTAAAATCTCATCAAACCAGTTAGTACCACCTGTGGCCGTATTCATGATCTGGTAAGCAGCACCAAAGTCAGAAATGTCATACAAATCTGGATTCGCACGAGGATCATTGGCAGCTACACCACCTTTGAATCCTGGACTCACTACAATACGCTCAGGAATAGTAGGGTTAGCCATAGATCCGAATACTGGGTGAATGAAAGAAGTACCATTGTTCAGTTGTAGGTATTCTACATATTCAGAGGTATTTAATACATCTGGATAGCTAGACTCAGGTACTGTCTGCACACCGAAGTATCCATCATAAGAGAAGGTAACAGGACCTTTCTTTCCAGCCTTAGTGGTAATAATGATTACCCCCTGGGCAGCACGCGCACCATAGATAGAAGCAGCAGTCGCATCTTTTAGTACCTGAACAGACTCAATGTCGTTAGGGTTGATACTACTGGCGTCCTTGGTAGGTACTCCATCAATAATGTACAGTGGGTTAGAAGAACCGAAAGAAGTAAATCCACGGATACGTACTTTTGCACCTGCTCCAGGTCTTGAGTCGTTAGACACAACTACCCCAGCAGCACGTCCCTGTAACTGCCCGGCAAGGTTGGCAGCAGGAGCCGTAAGTAGATCCTCTGTATTTACTACCTCTACTGATCCCAGGATATCTCCTTTTCTTTCAGAAGTATACCCTGTTACTACCACCTCTTCCAGGTAAGATTCTGCCGAAACCATGGTAATATTTACCACTGAACGACCACCAATCTCAACTTCCTGTCTTTCATACCCTAAATAAGAGATGATTAAGGTAGTAGAACCATCTGGAACGGATAGTTGAAACCTACCGTTTCCGTCTGTAAGTGTACCCTGAGTGGTACCCTTGATCGCTACAGATGCACCTACAAGTGCCTCACCGTCATCATTAGTAACGGTACCAGACACGTCAGCTGCTACTGCAGAAGGCCCATCATTCGCAGACACCAGTAAGGGCGTCAAACAAACGAATAATATAAGGGCCTGTTGACATACTTTAAATAGTTTAGATAATAACATAAAGTAGTAGTTAACAAAAAGATTGAATAATAGACCTTTATAGTTTGATTACTATTTCTTGTTCAAGTTAGAATAAATATATGATAAAAGATATATATCATTTTCACTGAAATGTATCCTCCCCCCTGCCTAACATCTTTTATCTTTATGATTTATTGACACGTATTCATGGCCCAAGGATAATGTCCTTTCACCATGTTGATGCTTAATACCCCCTTCAGGCAGCTTACTCGGCTGAATTAGCCTCACTGCATATCGCGTGTGTACTTCCCGTACAGGTAAGCACATATCTTTAAGAGCATACTTCTCCACTTTACTCCCATATTGGGTAGAAATAGGTAGAGGACTAAAAGTGTATGGGAGAATCTCCCTGTATGAAAAAGAATTATCTCGTATTATGCTTTCAACTGAGAAAGCTGAATGATGATGTTGATGAATTCCTTTATAAACAGAGGATGTGGAAGGAAAAGAGTTAGTATCTACTGATTGACTACGGTCTAATGGCAGCTCTAGGAAAGCTATATCTCTTCCATCTGCAGGCTGGATAAGCCCAAAGAGGGATGAAGAGAGTAATAGGATCAGCAGTTTCCCAGTTGTCGACATATAAGTCAGTAGTCATTTTATCCCCTCAAAAACTACGCTCTTAGAAATAGCGCATGGCTATTACATTTGCTAGCTTCAGAGAGGCTATCAGTTGGGATTGGCCTATAAATGAATGGGGAATCTTAGGTAAATGTGTTCCAGATAGTAGTTCCTCAGTCTTAGGTAATAGGTCAATTCATATTCAGTTTACCACTTTTTTAGGAGAATGCAAACGATTTAGTTAGCGGTATATAGCTTTTTTTATACATTTTTTTTCGGGAACGTTTGCAGAAAGCATAAGCCTTATTTGGGAATTACAGTATGTATAATTTTCAAGGGAAAAGTTAAAAAATTGTTACCCAATTCGCTGTAATGTTGCATTCCTCTTAGTAGGCTGGAAATATGGGAATAGGTACTAGAATTAGCTATTTTTCTTTATTTGTTTATAATATTTTTCTAATCATTATCTGTGGAGATTCGAAATCCTATTCTTCCCGGTTTTCATCCAGATCCTAGTATCCTACGCGTGGGGGAAAACTATTTTCTCGCAACCTCTACCTTTGAATGGTTTCCCGGTGTGAGAATCTATAACTCTCGAGATCTAGCCCATTGGGAGTACCTGACCAGTCCTTTGGCCAAGCGCGATTTATTAGACATTAAAGGTGTGCCAGATTCGTGTGGGGTTTGGGCACCGTGTTTATCTCATGATGGTACTTTCTTTCATTTAGTATACAGTCAAGTAAGGAGTTTTGATGGCCTTTGGAAGGACACCCCAAATTATCTGATTATGGCTGAAAATATTGAAGGGCCCTGGTCATCACCTGTTTATTTAGGTTCTCATGGATTTGATGCCAGCCTTTTCCATGATGTAAATGGAGATGTATGGTATCTAAGCATGGAGGTGGATCACAGGAGAGGAAAATTCTTCGGGGGGATCATTTTACAAGCTTATGATCCCGTTCATCAAAAATTAGTAGGACCTGTTCACAGAATATTTGCGGGTACTTCTTTAGGAAAGACAGAAGGCCCACATCTTTATCAAAAAGACGGATACTATTATTTACTGACAGCTGAAGGAGGAACGGAGTATGGGCATGCCGTTACGCTAGCCAGGTCCTCACACATCACGGGGCCATATGAGATTTTGCCTGATAACCCCCTATTAACAGCTAGTAACCATGCTGACCATCCACTTCAGAAAACAGGGCATGCTGATTTGGTCCAAACTCCTGAAGGAGTATGGTACATGGTCTTCTTAGCAGCGAGACCCCTTACTCCCCTTGGGGATTGCCCCTTAGGAAGAGAAGCCTGTATAGAGAGGTTGATCTGGCCGAAAGCTGGATGGCCCAGGTTGGAAACCGGAGGGAAACTAGCTAGGATGTCCATACCTGAAGGACTACCTGCCCGCCCTAACTTTATCAAGGAGAAGGTGGATTTTAGGAAACACCCTCTGCCTCTTACGGGTAACCCAATTCTCATCCTGGGGTATTCGTAGAGATTGGTAGGTAAGAGGCAGAGGGTGTTTCCTAAAATCCACCTTCTCCTTGATCAAGTTAGGGCGGGCAGGTAGTCCTTCAGGTATGGATATCCTGGCTAGTTTCCCTCCGGTTTCCAACCTGGGCCATCCAGCT
>JBCCLI010000009.1:0-37499 GCA_039026975.1 Bacteroidota bacterium
AGTAGCCGAGCTAAGCGGGAACTAGCGGCCTACTGGGGACAGGGACGTGTTAGCTGGGATGACCTCCTCTACCTGGATGCCACCTACCGCAGGGAAGGCAGCTCTACTCTCTCCCCTGATAATAAATGGGGTACTTACTATGGCGTCAGCCTAGCGGCCAACCTTACTCCCTACATTCCTGCCTTATGGGTTACTCATTTTAAGCCCAGGATCAGTTTGGGGAGGGTGGGAAATGCTCCCTTGGCTTCTGGCCTAAGCGCGAGCATCTTAGGGCCTGGCGGACCCTTTTTCTTTGCAGGAAATTTCGTTCCCTCCTTTGGGATAGTCCGAGCAGGGAATCCTGATCTCAGGGAGGAAGAAACCCAGGAAGTGAATATAGGGCTGGATTTTTCCCTCTTTGAGAATAGGATTCATGGCACGCTGGGTGTCTACAGCAGGGAAACCGAAGGTATTATAGCCCTGGCGCCTACTACAAATGTGAGTCCGATCAGTTTTGTGAATCTTGGGGGAACCAGCATGAGGGGCTGGGACCTCAGCTTAGGGGGATGGGTGATGCAGAAAAGGGACTTTTACTGGCAGGCCCAGCTCATCCTTTCCGGCTATGGAGATAACCTACTGGAATCCCTTGGCGGAGATGGTAATAGTCAACTGTTAGTCTCTAATCCAGGGGCACCTGGCGTAGGAAGTTCTCCCATGGTGCTACTGGAGGAAGGTACCCCTCTGGGACAGTTATATGGCTTTGCATTTGAAGGCCTGGACGGAAATGGCAGGTGGCAGTACCAGGACCTCAATGGGAATGGGCAGGTAGACTTCTTTGACCAGGGGGTGATAGGAAGCGGACTTCCTTCCTTTAGCTGGAGCCTGGTACAGACCCTAAGATGGAAGCAGCTGGATTTACAGTTTATGTTCAGGGCCTCTCATGGACATGACCTGATCAACCTATACCGCTTTTTCTATGAATACCCCTCCGTAGTAAATAATTACAATCGCATAGATACAGACTTATACCTGAATGCCTTGAGAGACTTTCCTGGTGGCATCAACAGCCACTACCTAGAGAATGCTTCCTTCGTGAGAATGGAATATCTGACGTTAGGCTACAGCCTTAAGGAGAATGTCCTTCCTTTCCTCTCACACTTACGGGCCTATGTCACCTTCCAGAATCCCATCACCTTCACTGGCTACACGGGAGATGATCCAGCAGTACGACTGACAGACCCTTTTGGGAACTTTGGCACCTTAGCTTCCGGTATAGACCGGAGAGGAACTTACCCTATGGCCAGAGGGATAGTGGTGGGAGTAGATGTGGGGCTGTAGGAGGGGTTCCAGCAGGGCGCGAGATCCCGTTTGACCCTACAAGCTATACGCAGCGGCCCAACGGGAAGACACACTGGTGGGGGAAAAGAGGAGGGCTACCCTTACCTCACCCCCTCTCTTTCCCGTGATACCACAGGGCTAGTGGAGATGGGATGCAGGGTCATGAGGTATCTAGCGTAGCGCATATATCGCAACAGGATAGCAGCGCATCCCACTTTAAAGGGGATGTGGGCTTGTTTGAAGGGGTTTCAGCAGGGCGCGAGATCCCGTTTGACCCTATAAGCTATTCGCAGGGGACCAATGGGAAGACACACTTAGGTTGGAAGGAGAAGGGCTATCCTTACCCCATCACCCCTCTTTCCCGTGATACCACAGGGCTGGTGGAGATGGAATGTAGGGTCATGAGGTATCTAGCGTAGCGCATATATCGCAATAGGATAGCTGCGCATCCCTTTTTAATGGGGATGTGGGCTTGTGTGAAGGGGTTCCAGTATTTCGCAAGATCCCGTTTGACGCCCCGGTCCATACAGAGCGGCCCAACGGGAAGACGGATATTCCTGGCTTGGGTGAAAATGTTTCGCCCTTACAGTAGAGGAGAAAGAGCTACCCTTACCTCACCCCCTCTCTTTCCCGTCATACCACAGGGCCATTTGGGATGGAATGTAGGGTCATGCGGTATATGGTGTAGCGCATATATCGCAATAGGATAGCAGGGTATCCCTCTTTAAAGGGGATGTGAGCTTGTGGGGAGGGGTTCCAGCTAGACGTGAGATCCCGTTTGACGCCCAAGTCCATACGCAGCGGCCCAACGGGAAGACGGATATTCCTGGCTTGGGCGAAAATGTTTCGCCCTTACAGTAGATGAGAAAAAGCTACCCTTACCTCATCCCCCTTTTTCCCGTCATACCACAGGGCTAGTGGAGATGGGATGCAGGGTCATGAGGTATCTAGCGTAGCGCATATATCGCAACAGGATAGCTGCGCATCCCTTTAAAGGGGATGTGGGCTTGTGAGGAAGGGTTCCAACAGGGCGCGAGATCCCGTTTGACGCCGCAGACTATACGCAGCGGACCAACGGGAAGACACACTTAGGTTGGAAGGAGGAGGGCTACCCTTACCTCATCCCCCTTCTTCCCGTGATACCACAGGGCCGTTTGGGATGGGATGCAGGGTCATGCGGTATCTAGCGTAGCGCATATATCGCAACAGGATAGCAGCGCATCCCTTTTTAATGGGGATGTGGGCTTGTGTGAAGGGGTTCCAGCTAGACGCGAGATCTCGTTTGACGCCCCTGTCCATACGCAGCGGCCCAACGGGAAGACGGATATTCCTGGCTTGGGCGAAAATGTTTCGCCCTTACAGTAGATGAGAAAAAGCTGCCCTTACCTCATCCCCCTTCTTCCCGTCATACCACAGGGTCATTGGGAATGGAATGTAGAGTCATGGGGTATTTAGCGTAGCGCATATATCCAACAGGATAGCAGGGCATCCCACTTTAAAGGGGATGTGGGCTTGTGTGAAGGGGTTCCAGCAGGGCGCGAGATCCCGTTTGACGCCCCTGTCCATACAGAGCGGCCCAACGGGAAGACGGACATGTGTGGTAGAGGCGAAAAATCTTTCGCCTGCGCTCCTAATGAACCTTACTGTCCCTTCCCAGAATGAATAAAAAGGGTGAATGTATTTGCCCGTGAGGAAAGAGGAAATATTCTATTAGGACAGTACCCCCAGGGCTTCCTCTATGTGTTGGCGGATGCGGAGGCCGGTGTTAGGCCATGTGTAGCGCTCTTTGCCGAGTTCGAAGCCTCTCTCGCCAAACTCCTGGCAGAGGCTCGCATCATTCAGGAGGTGGATAAGCCTATCCGCTAACGCCTCAGCATCATGTACGTCTACCATGAAGCCATTCTCCCCTTCATTCACGAAGTCCGGGATGGCTGCTATGTTGGTAGCTACTACGGGCAGCTTGTAACTGAGGGCCTCACAGAATACGATCCCGAATGGTTCCAGGGTGGTGGGCAGACAGAAAATGGCTGCTTGCTCATAATAGCTTCCTACCTCTGTTTTAGGGACTCTCCCCACTATGTTCACATTGGGGAGGCTTAGGTCTGGGCTGGTCCCCACTACCGTTAGCTTGGCATCTGGATGTGCCTGTAGCACTTTCTCAAAGGCTTTGGCTAAGGTAGGGCCCCCTTTTCTCTCCCAATCCACGCCCACAAAAAGGATGTCTTTGCTTTGGTACTGCACAGGATTGGTGGGGGTTTCCTCTTCAGGCATTACGTTATTACCTGCATATACACAGGCTACCTGCTCAGGCTTGCAGCCATACTGCTCCAGCATGGAACGCTTAATATGCGTACTCATGGTGAAGTTGATGGTGGCATTTCTATATACTTCTGTTTCCAGTTCTCTCCAGGCAGTAGAAAATAGGTCTTTCTCTGAAAATCCGGGATAGGTCAGATTGACCAGATGGGTGTGGTCTGTATAGAGGAAATGGGGGGTTCCCGGTATGCTGCAATCAAATAAAGACTGGGTCTGGAAGGTGAAGAGGTAGCCTTTCCCTTCCAGCTTTTTACGTATACCTTTTCTCACTTTATGAAAGAGGTAGGGCGTACGGGTAATGCTCTTTTTCAGCTTCTTATTACCAGCCAGTAAATCCCCTCCATAATCCTTGACCGTCATCAGCATGTTTACCGGATCAGTCTTGGAGGTGATATCATCCCATATATCTATGACGTCCACCTGAAAGTCAGGGAACTGGGTCTGAAGGATTTCGAGCACTGAGTCATTGATATGGGAGAAGCTCCCAAGCTTGATAAATGCTATTTTTGGCTGCATGAAAAAGAATAAGTGAATGTTGAATAAGTGAGTGTTGAATGAGGAATGAGTGAGCTTCGAGTTTTGAAGAAGTGTATGAGGGGTTTTATTCAGAATTCCCTTTTCTCACATTCATCCAAAAACATACCTATCTCCTTCACTTACATCATTCTACCCCACTTTACTTACTTACACGAAGTCGGCGGTGGCTACTTTATTGGCCGTGGATTCATATAGATCTGCGTAGCATTCAGCTACTGCTATGCGATCATACTGCTTGGAGATGCGCTTCTTAGCTCTATCTGCTTTGTTGGCCATCTCCTCTCTGTTGGCTTGTGCCCAAACAAACTTTTCTGCCAGGTCATCAGCATCTTTGTTGGTGAAGTACAGCACTTCTTCTTCATCAAATACGGCCGTATTCTCAGGAATATCACTACAAATCACAGGAGTACCCACAGAAGCCACTTCCAGCAACATAATGGACATGCCCTCTGTCTCAGACGGGAAGAAGAAAAACTCTGACTGATCTACCAAGGCTAATAGGGCTTCCTTAGAATCCACATATCCAATGAAATGTACATTCATACCTTTAGACATCTCTTCTAACTGCTTAGTATAGGCAGGAAGCTGGGTAGTATCCCCTGCTATCACTATGTTTCCCTGGTAGTTCATCTTCTTCAGGGCTTTCAGCATATGATGGCATCCCTTGGTTCCCATAATCCTCCTGGCGGCGAAGAATACAAAAGGCCCATTTACGCCATTTTTCTCCAGAAACTCACTGGCCCTGTCATAGTCTGGTTCCACCTCTGTATCTACTCCATTAGGAATGAACATCACCTCACGGCCATATTTATCTTCGTAAAATTCTGCCAATGGCTTAGAAATAGAAGTCAATAATGCCTCAGACTTCATAAAGGTTTTCTCCATCTTCCTGAAGTATGCCTTCCCCAGGCTACTCCACTTGTCTCTTTTATAAGGAGCTTCATGGGAGGTGGCTATCACCTCAAATTTCTTGGCCAGCATAGGCACAAAATAAGCTGCATCAGTCTTATGAACATGCACCAGATCATAGTCTCCATGCTTCAGGACATGCTGGGTACACTTCCAGTAATACATGAATACGCCTGCCCCTCCGAAAGAATGCTCTGGAATCTGGACTACGTTCACACCCGGCATATGATTTTCTGCCTCAGGATGGGTATAGCAGTATATGGTAAAGTCAAATCTGTCTTTGAGGTTTACGAGTGTATCCTCCACTACTCTACTCACACCACCACGAGAAGGGAAATATTTAACACCGATAATAGCGACCTTTATTTTCTGCATACCAATTGATTGTAATAATAATATACCGCTTTTAAATTAATTTATAAAGTGAAATTCTAACTACCCATCTTTTCAATTAGCGATATATAATTCTCTCTAAATTTTTCAAATGTATATTTCTCCTGAAGACGCTGATATGAGCGTTCTCCCATTTTATTTCTGATTTTGCTGCTGGTAATTAGCTCTGCCAAGGCTTCCGCTATGGCATTAGGTTCTTTGATGGGTAACAGATATCCATTATCCCGTGAACTTACCAGCCTGTCATTATCTCCTGCATCTGTAGCTATCACTGGAAGGGAGAAGCTCATGGCTTCCATGACTGAATTAGACAATCCCTCAAAAATAGAGGTGCAAAGATAGATATGGGCATTGCGATAGTAATCATTTACATTAGGGGGATTGATTACTACTTCTACATGATCTTCTAATTGGTAGGTAGCGATCTCTCTGGCTATAGCCTTCTCCTCATCTCCATGCCCCATAATGGTGTAGATAAACTTACGTCCCAAAGTATATTCTCTCACTAGGGTAGCTATGGCTTTGATGGCCGTAGGATAGTCCTTCTGTTCTACAAATCTCCCTACAGAAAGAATCCTGATGGTATCAGATTCTTCTCTAAAGATGGGTTGCTGGTTTAGTTCCAGCCCATTAGGGATAACTAACATTTTTTCTTTCTTAAAGCCGTATTCTACGAACTTCTCTGAACCTGAGTAGCAGTTAGAAATAGAATAGTCTAAAACCAGGTTATGAACTAGTTTAAGGGGAAACCTTTTCTTCTTGGGCATTTCTGCGTTTCTCACCCCCCCATTCACAAAAGGTACCCCGCTCCACTTTCCTACTAAGCCTGCAAAAACAGTATCACTTGGGAGATAGGAGAATAATATATCTATCTGTTTCTCACGTAAAAATCTATTGAAGTCTTTAGCTTTCTGGATAATCCCCCCTTCCAGGAACAGATGATTGATGCCCTGAGACTGGATGGTTTTCATGTGCTTCTCATGGCAGGGGTCTTTACTCAACATAACCAACCAGGTTTCATAGCGGTCATGTAAAGCCTTGGCCAGCAGAACACTCTGCTTTTCTGCTCCACCGTTAGCTAAGGATCTTATGATGATACATACTTTCTTCACGGGAGAATTAATTACTTCTCATTAAGTCCTCGTATAATTTCATATAGTTATCTACCATCAGGTCAAGGTTAAAAATATTTTCAACCCTTTCTTTTCCAGCTCTTCCCATTTCTACTGCTCTTTCAGGATGATCCAGTAGCCAACTGATCTTCTCTACAAATTGCTGGATGTTCCTTCCTTCAACAATGAATCCCGTTTGGCCATTCATCACTATCTCCTTAGTTCCCCCTGTATCTGAGGCTACCACAGGTTTTCCCATGGCCATATACTCCATAATGGCGTTTGATACTCCTTCACCATGTACTCTGGGATCAGTACTGAGTACACCTATGGTAAAAGTATTAACGATATCTTCCACATTACTCTGCAATCCTGTAAAAATGATACGCTCTTTCAAGGAGGTAGGGATCATATCTTCACTCCTCTGTAAGTTATTCCCTCCTCCCACACTCACAAAGGTTACATCATCACGCTGTAGACATATTTCCATAGCTGCTTTCAGGTAGGTATCATAATCTTTACGATCTTCAAATGCACCTACCATTCCCACTATATATTCCGTCTTGATATCAAACTTTTCCCGCACAAAATGGGGGTTCTCTAATTCTTTAATACGCTTAAAATCAAATCCATTATAAAAGCAGTAGGACTTAGCCTCAGGTGCTTTATAAGATGCCAAGCCTGCCTTAGAATTCGCAATTACCACATCTGAGAACGGAAAAGTAAGCTTAGACCTAATCATGGTCTTGTCTAGTAAGCCGACAGAAGCTGGTGCATTAGAAATCATCCCATTAATGAATTTTGCTTTCACCATTTTAGCCATAGGCAAGGCATATATGGATGACATAGTGCCCCAACTATGTACCAGATCAGGCATAAATGCTGAGAATATTTGCTTTAGCTGAGAGACCGTACGTACATATTTTCTATTAGCATTTTCGATTACATGTACTTTTATGTCCATTTCATATATCTGGCTGAAGTAGACATGCTCTGCAAGGATTACCAGTTCACACTGAACATCAGATATTTTATCTAAGCCTTTGAGCAATTCTACCATTCTCCTTTCTTTCCCCCCCTTTCTAAGGCTGTCTATTACCATGATAATCTTCATATCTACCTCTGAATATTTTTTTACGACCTTAATGTTTCAATGAAATTCCTCAGTGCTTTGCCATGCGCTTTATAGTCAAATAATCTTTGCCCAAGCTCCTTTCCCCTCTTTCCTATGGCCTTAGCTTCTTTAGGATGTATAGAGACATACTGCATCTTATCAGCGAATAAGCGCTCATCATATGCTGCTGCTACCAAAGCGGTATCTCCATCCTTAAAGTAGTGCTGTATTTCTCCATAATTACAGGTAATTAAGGGTCTTCCAGATGCTACGTATTCTCCTACCTTATGCGGAAACCTGGCTTCATCCTGAATAGTAGGCCTTAGCGGAATGAGTAAGGCGCTGGCATTGGCCATTTTTCTGGGGATTTCTTCATCAGAAACATTATTAAAAATTTTTATTAGCTCTTTTTTAGGATGCTCTTCCAAGAAGGTGTAGACTTTCTCCAGATGTCTTGGATGCCCTCCTAAAACCATATGTAGCTCCATATCAGCTTTTACCAGTGAAAAGGCTTTCAAAACGAAAAGGATTAGCTCTGTATAAGTAGCTGCCCCCACGTACAGAAAGTGTTTTCTATGTCCGTTTAATGTGCTAGGCACATTAAACCTAGTGAAGTCCTGGATTACAGGAACTTTCAGACTAGGCGTCTTGGGAGATTGTTGCCTGGCTACTTGCATGAGGTACTCACTTATGGGGAGTATCCCATCCGTATACTTACTGGCAGCTCTATCAAACACAGTATCGCCCCATGATTGCCATCCTTTACCTTTTCTCTCCTGTATGGCTGAACGATATTCAACATAGCTTAAGACAATTGGGAAGCCTATCACACGAGAAATAATACGATAGTACCACAGTTCCCATATCAAGCCGGTTATGTACACTGATCCGGCATCTAGTTTACCCTTTCTCTTTAGCTGATACAGGAGTTTAAACTCTCTTACTGATCCTACCAGGTCTGATATTCTCCTTACCCAGAAGTTTTTAGGCTTATTTACGTACAGGGAGGTGTAAACATAGGAGACGCCCTCAAATATCCCTTCACGCTTTACTGATACATTATCATCATGAAATGCCTTGCGGTTGATGACGGTGACACTAGCTCCGGCACTTATGAGCCCTTTATAAAGGAGTATGAGCCGCTGTATCCCCCCAAAGCCAATGGGAAAACCAGAAATTCCTAGGTGAACTATATGTAGTTTATTATCCGACATCAAACGCTGTTCTTATAATTCTTTTATAACCTTGCAGGGATTCCCTCCTGCAATCACATTAGGGGGAATATCCTTCACCACCACGCTATTAGGCGTTATAATGCTATTTTCCCCTATTCTGACCCCTTTCAGTACGATGGCATTTAGTCCTAACCATACATTATCTTCTATGTAAATAGGCTTGGACTTAGAGCCATTTTCATCTCTCCGCTTAGGATCTACATAATGCCAGTCAAAATCAGTAATGGTGGAATTAGCCCCACACTTTACGTTCTTTCCAATGATGATTTTTTCTGCAGCAGCTATAACTGTTCCACTAAAACCAGATTTTTCTCCAATGTGAACAATAGCTTCGGGTCTGTGGGTATCTATGATACAAGCCCGATTAATCCCTATCAGATTCGAAATTTTATCAGACCTGAATGTGCAGCCTGTTCCTATTTTAATTTCTGATAAGGGTGATCTTCTCAGGTATGGCATACCAAAAAATCTCACCCCTTTCCCAAGTTCTATTCCCTTGAGTTTAGCTAAGACATACACTCGGTTAGTAGCTACCCCTGAGATGAGCTTCAACCTGTACTTCCTGATTTTAGCAAACAGCATTCCAGGAAAGTCTTTTTTTAGCTTCTGAACGCCACTCAGTTTTGCTGCTGTATCCATATTAAGCTTGCTGAAATGTAATTCCTTTTTCCTGTCTTAATACTTCTTCATATATCTCAAATAGCCTAGCTATAATAGCCTGAGAATCATTTCTCTCTAAGCCAAGCTTACGTGCATTTTCACTAAAGAAACGCGCGAGTTCAGGAGAATTCCATACCTCCATAATGGCACCTGTCATGGCATGGCTATCTCCATCTTGTACAAGTAGGCCTTCCTTCCCGTCTTGCAGTAGACTGGGGATCCCCCCTGCATAGGTAGATACTATCGGTACGCCCATGAGCATGGCTTCACAAACGCTATTAGGACTATTATCTATGTGAGAAGGGTGAACAAACACATTAGTCTCACATAGCTCTTTAACCAAGCGATTAGCATCTACCTTCCCCAATAATTCTAAGCCTATTTCCTTAGCCGTCTTTTTATATTTCCTGACCATAAGTTGAGCTAACTCATCCTGCTCACTTATCCCGGCTAGCTTCCATGAAATGCTGCCCTTACCTATCCTGGTTAGGTGCATAGAGGTTTCCCAAATATTTTCCAGCCCTTTATAGATATTAGATCTTATGGTGGTGAATAGTTTTAAGTGGTTTTCACTGGCAGGATTATCCCACTGCCTTTCATAAAAGGCTTCCCTCATAAGCTCCTCACAGTGGAAATAAGTGGAACCTGGCGAGAGCACACTAGCGAGCCGCTTATCCCACTGGGTGCGACCGGTAAAGTACTTACAGCCAGCAAAAATTTCCTGCTCCCTTTTAGCGGCCTTCACTGTCCTGACATACTGATGATTCCAGCTCATTCCATTCAGAAAGGTTTTGAGCTTAGTGTACTTGTTAATTTCTCCTCTAGTAATCCCACTATACCATTTGGCAGCATAGACTGTCAGGTTTCCTTGTATCCAGATGAGGGTAGGAACCTTAATCTTGGGGATGACCAGCCCATAGGAGCGTTCCGAGCCAAAAATATGAATGACATCTGGCTTAAACTTCTCTACTATCTCCAGGTAATATTGTACCTCATCTCCTGGTTCTATGGTATTAGTAACCCTACTTTTCAATTTACTCCATTTTCCCTGTGGCCAGGACGGAAATTTGAAGTAACTGTTACCGTCTAAGTCTAAGGATTCTACTTCTTGTGTGGCCCATGGGAAGGCTACAGCAAGCTCTACATCAGGTAACTCCCGGACTTTTCTTTCCATGGATTCCATCCATCCCCCACCTACAACGAAAGATCCGGTAAGCTTTTCCGTGGCAAGAGAAGGGGTATTTGTAAACCAGAGTATCCTCATAATGATTGTGTTTAGGGCAATTATGAAACGGTTTGAGGTATTCTTTGAAAAACTGGATCTACCTGAGAAGCTACTTTATCTAGCATACTGATCTCTTCTTCATTTAGCTGGCGCTGCCACTTACTATCATACTTTATGGTTACCTCTCCGCGGTAGCGCATTTTATTACCTGCAACCAGGTGGTATCCTTGCTGAGGATTAATTACGGGCATAGGACCGGCTTCTATACCTATGAACTCACTAATCTGCTCACGGACTTTTGCAGGATTCTGGGCTATCTCTTCATACCTTACTAGCATGTAGGAAGAAGGGTCTAGTCTATCTAAAACAGGCTTAATCTTATTATTATAGTGGTTTAGCCACTTGTAAGCATTCTCTTCCAAATCCTCTCCTCTGTTCTTAGCAGAGTTAGCTACTCCATGTACATCTCTTATTAGTATGAGCACTTTCATTCTCTCAGGATGTTTCTGGTAAAGGTAGTGTAGTCTTAATGGATCTTTAGAGGAGTCTACTATGTACTTATGCCCGAACAGCTCCCCAAATACATCTGCTAATAACCAAGTGTTATCTACAGCCTTTTTATGAGCCCCTGGTAAAGTTTCTGTAAGTAGATTCCAAGTAGAACTATCTTCTAAATGCTGCGTCTTTATCTTTCTCCAAGCTTTTCTCCATAAGGGCATTTTCCCATAAATAGGATCCTTCACTATGGCTACCCTAAACTTCATAGGATCAGCAAATATGTCATAGGGTACCTCCTCATTTAACCTTTCCAGTACTTTTCCCCACACTTCACACTCCTTGAGGGGCTTTAAACAGGTACAAATATCTTCTTTTGTAGGGCATGTCTTGCCATCTCTCCAAACTTGCCAAGGCATAAAGACTAGCTCCCCTGTAGAGAATACACCGGGAATAGACCCTGACAGAATATCTAGTAGGGTGGAGCCTGAGTGTCCGCTGGAGACTACATATAGAATATTTGTATTCATATTATTTACTTGTTCCAAATTCCTTTAGCCGTTTTGGAAATAATCTTTTTGTACTGAACAGGTGCTAATAGCGGGCCATACAACAAACAAATGATACTTGCCATAATCACGCCAGCAGATCCCAGATCCAGGTTTCTGGCAAAAAAAATTGACAGCGGAATATTTATCACCGCCCCTATAATTGAAGTGAGCATCTGTAGGCGAACCTTTCCTACCCCATTAATAAAAATGACAAATATTCTCCCCCATGCCAGTATATTAACATAGAAAAACATACATAATGACAAGAGAAACGGAACCTGTATCTGTGGTACCCAGAATTGATATACAAAGGGAGAAATGGACAACAAAATTATACTCAGCACCACCAGCAGCTTCCAAATACCCCTTAGTTTCTGATTCGTTCTTCTGATCCAGTCAAAATCGTTTTTATTGTAGGCTTCCGTATAGGCAGACCAGAAAGGCACTATGATAATGGTGAATATCTTAGTCACCATCCCAAAGTATTTATGTGCAACTGAATAGGAGGGAACTTCCTCTGGCCCAAAGAGCTGGGTAATAATCATTTTATCTGTTGAGAAAATGATAATGGAGATGATCTGAATGATGAAAAACTGATATCCTAAAGAAGCCAGGTCTCCAAAGTATTCTTTCTTGACGTATTTAAGGCTTGGGCTATATTCTTTATATTCTCCTCTGAATGAAATTACAGAAAGTACCGCCAGGACTAATACAGGTACACCAGCCAGGGTGGCACCTAAGTATAGGAGGGAAGGTTGGGTGAAGTTAATGAGCAGGAGGGTAATGAGAAGGATGAGAATATTATTAACCAGGCTAATCAGATCAGAAAAGGCAGGCCGCTGATCAGCTTTATAAATGGTAGTTATAATTTTCAGTACAAAGTTCATACTGAAAAAACTGAAGACCGCCAGCATGACGCTACTCATCTCTATAGCTGTCTCCGGGGCTACATTAAAAATGGTAGCCCAGTTTAAGAATGGCTGTATGAGAAAGAAGAGAATGAGTACCAGGACTGAAATAACCGCTAAAATGGCATAGGTAGTACTCACGTAGGAACGAGCTACCTCTTTTTGCCCTTTTGCAAGTGCCTGAGCAAACCGATTCCGCAGGCCTTTATCTAACCCTACATCAAAGAAAGTAAACCACGTAAGGATGCTGGCAATTACATCCCACATCCCATACTTTTCTACTCCTAAATACTCTACATATAGGCGCACTAATACGAAACCGATCAGTATGCTGCCGCCTTTAATAAGGAATGAAGCGAGAATATTCTTCTTTGCTTTGACACTGCGCTTTTGCCCCTTATTTATGTACTCTAATGCTTTCTTAGAGATCTGAGCTATAACATTCATAAAAATTTCAGATATACCTCTTTCAAAGATGTTATCAATAGGGAAAATGAATTAAAGCAGGGGAATACAGTAGGTGAAAGCAAAGAGAGCCAGTTATTTAATGTCCTAAAACTATTTCTTTTTTCGGCTTAATTTTTTTTCGATAGATCGAATGGATAATTTTTTCGGCTAAGTGGTCATACCCTCTGTAAAATGGACAAGAGGAAATATTTCCACGCTCTTTCACCTATGCAAATGTTGTGAAAGATGATAGACATACCTACACACTTTTTGTATGAATCTTATTCCCTTTCTCTCTGCTTATGAAAGATTATTCTCAAAACGTAAGGTGCTGCTTATCAGGAAAGCTACTATAAAGTGGTAAGAGATCAATAAGTAGGAACTAATTCAGGAGGAGCCTCTTCTTCCTCTTCCTGTTCAAGCGCTATTTTATTCTCTATAGAAGTCCGTTCAAAAAACTTGTGTACCGTCAACGCTAATAGAAGTCCGTGCTCATTAAGGTCCAGGTTTACGAGTGTTATATTAGCTACAATGAATCCCACAAAGGCAAAATAAGTCCCCCAATAGGTGGTCTTCAGGGCAACTCTGCGGAGCCGCTTCATAAGCTCATAGAGGAAGACTATGTAGATAGCTCCTCCAACCACACCGTAATAATATAATAGGGATAAAAAGCCTACGTGAATCTGTGAACTTCTACCTGCAATCTCTTTAACCAAGTCAACAGTCTTGATCCCTCCTGTTCCAAAAATGGGCTGCTTAGGAAATTGGTTAGCAAACAGTTCAAAGGCAAGTAGTCGTGTTAGTGCACTCTTGTTTAGAATCCGCTCCTCTATGATTTTATCTATATCTATTCCAATAGAAGGGAGAATAAAGTACCCTATGGTAAGGAGAATGATAATAGAAAAGGAATATTTAGCTATGCTGATAAGCACTTTTCTGTCTATAAGCACTTTCTGGAAAGAGATAATCAGGAAGTTTAGCATGATCCATCTTGCCTGTACCAGAAAACTTACTAAGCCCACTCCTCCTATGGCTAATCTACTATCTCGTTTGAATAACAAATTAATCCCAAAGTACACACTGAACATACTGAGAAAGCTAAATCCTACTGAATTTAGATTCACCCATGTATAGATAGAAAATAATCTACCCTCATAGTAAGTATTCATCAGCAATACGATCTCTTTGCTTTTATACACAAAGAAGTATGGATCGAATACCTGACAGATAGTCACAAAACTGGCCGATAACAGCACCAAGGCTATAATCTTTAAAAGACGCCTTATATAGGTAATATCAAAGGTCAAGTTTTCAACTATGATAAGGAACATCAAGGCTATCACATGTTTATGCCTGCTCAGAAAGGTGATGATATCTGTATCATCGTATTCCAGCTTCTCCCCCACAAAAATCTCAACTGCCACTACATACATAGTAAAGATGGCGTACCATAGTACGTATCTAGGCATTCTTATGGAAGAACCCCCCGCATACTTCTGTGCCAATAACATCCCTATCCAAATAAAGGACATAGCTCCCACTATGAAACTGAAGTTCATGTCCAGTATAGTCCGGAACAGGAACCCCCAGAATGGGATGACTGGCAAAGTATACAGGAAAATTTGCTCACGTAGTTTCATCTACTAGCTTTTGACGCTTTCGAATGATTCTATCCATGCTTTAAAATGGATAAGTCCCTCCTTAAAACCTGTGGTGGGTTTATATCCTAATAGTTTGTTGGCCTTACTTACATCTGCAAAAGTCTGTGGGACATCTCCCGGCTGCATAGGCAAGCGGTTTATCTTGGCTTTTACCCCAAAGACTTCTTCAATCCCACTGATCATTTCCGATAGACTTACCGTCTGGCTGTTACCTAGGTTGATGATTTCATAGGAAGAATCAGCATAGGCTATGGCCCCCATAATTCCTTGGACAATATCTCCTACATAGGTGTAATCTCTGCGGGAAGTACCATCCCCAAATACAGGAATTTCTTCTCCAGCCAGGATTTTCTTCGCAAACTTATGTATGGCTAAATCAGGGCGCTGACGCGGTCCAAATACCGTGAAGAACCTCAAAGCAATAAACCTGATATCAAATAGGTGGCTATACACATGTCCCATTAGCTCATTGGATACTTTAGTACCTGCATAGGGGCTGATGGGAAGTAACACTGAATCAGCTTCACGCCAGGGAACATTAGGATTTACCCCATAGACACTACTAGAGGAGGCATGCACAAACTGCTTAATGCCCATCTCTCTGGCTAGTTCTAGCAGAACCTGGGTCCCTTTCACATTTACCTCTTCATATGAGACCGGATTCTCTAATGAGGGTCTCACGCCTGCCTTGGCAGCTAAATGGACAATAACGTCATACTGATCTGCCAGCTCATCCTCAAAACTACTTTTCTCTCTGATGTCAGCATGAATGAAAGTAAGATTAGGATGATCAATAAACCCTGATATATTTTGCCTTTTTATTGTCTGATCATAAAAAGGGTCAAAATTATCTATGACAGTTACCTTCCATCCCAGGTTAAGCAAATTTTCTACAAGGTGGCTACCAATAAAGCCTGCACCGCCTGTGACCAACGCGTATTTCCCTGAAACCATTGATTCTTTCTAGTATGATTTTTCTTTTGTTCTATACTTATTCTTTAAGCGCTTCACTACATACTTTCCGTACTGCTTGCGCTTAGCTTTGTACCCCACCCCACTATAACCGTATTTATCATAGCCGTAACGGGTGTACTTAGCGGATGTCATTTTAACATCATTAAAGAGAACATACAAGTTATTTAGTTTTCCTTTTGCACGTACCTTGTCTATTTCACTCAAAAATTCAATTTTTGAGTATCCTTGTCTCACTACGTACAAATTAATATCCATGTATTTACTTAGGATCAGGAAGTCTGATACCAGTCCCACTGGAGGCGTATCTACTACTATGTATTCATAAGTTCCCTTCAGAATTTCAAACATCTCTGAAAGCTTAGGAGAATCAATAAGTTCTGCTGGATTAGGAGGCACGGGACCACTAGGTACTATATCCAGGTTTTCCAGATCTGAATTTTGGATAATCTCATCTAACATCGCCTGATTGATCAAGTAGGAACTCAAGCCTACTTCATTTGTGATGCGGGAACGTTCAAAAAGTTTAGGCTTTCTGATATCTGCCCCAATGATAAGCGTTCTCTTTCCTGAAATGGCCAATATAGAAGCTAAATTCAGTGCGCAGAAGGTTTTTCCTTCTCCCGGAACGGTAGAGGTAAGTCCTATGACTTTTTTAGTCTTATCTACTGCCAGGAACTGTAAGTTTACTTTCAAGAAGCGGAAAGACTCAGATACGGGAGAAGTCAGATTATCATAGGTGATAAGCCCTCTTTCTGATTCTGTTTGCCCTCTCACGATGTTCCCTAAAATAGGGGCACTAGACTTGTCAGTGATTTGGTCTGAGTTGAGAACCTTATCATTGAACAGGTCTCCAGCCACCACCATAATTATGGGTAACCCCAGGCCTAGCACCATGGCAGCTAGTAATATTAGTACCTTCTTAGGTGCCACTGGTCCATCTCCTATTTGGCGGGGTTCATCCAGCATTTTACTATCTGGAGAATTGGCAGCTCTAGCTATTTCCGCTTCTGCCTGCTTCTGCATCAGGTAGCTTACCAGATTTTCATTGATGATTTTTTTCCTATTTATATTCTCACTCAATTGAATATCAACAGGCAACTTTCTCACTTCCCGCTTTACCCGCGAGATTCGAGCATTAATATCAGATATTTGAATACGGGTAGTATTTAAATAGCTCCTAACATACTCCGTAAGGTCTCTTTGGGCATTTTCGATTTTACTATCCAGAATAGTCAATTCTATTCCACCTGAGCCGGAGGTAATAGACCTCTCAACTTTTTGTTGATTTAACTGCTTGAGATTGATGATCAATGAACTCATGGCATCATCTGTTATCCCCATGGCTCCTGGCGCTGGTATGCTGTTAGGATTGGTATTATTCTCAAGCTGATTTAAGACAGTAGTATAATATCTGTTATTAAGAGAATACCTATCTTTTTCTACTTGTAAATTTCTTAACTGCTCTACTGCTGCTGCTGCAGTTATATCCAGATTTACACTTTCTGAAGTCTGCGCTATATCTGTAGCAATATTCTCCGTTCTTCTCAGTGTATCTTTGGCAGAAGTGAGCTGATTCTCAATAAAGTCTGCCGTGGCTTGTGCTGCTTGATTCTTTTCTTCCAGCTGATTAGCTATATAATTTCTACACAGCATGGCTAAGAAATCCCTCTCTTTCTGCACAATGGGACCTTCAGTGGTAAGATTTACTATAGTTGCGTCTTCATCCAGAACACCTACTTCAAGCTTGTTTAAATAGCTTTGGACAAGTCCGTCAGGATTATTAATCACGAAAAAGTACTCTCCGGTGTCTTCCTCCTCCCAAACAAACTCATCTTCTCTAAAAATCCTTATGGCAAATTTATCCGTTTCACAGACCTCTCCGTACGCACAAGTACCTGTATACGCATAGGGCTCTTTGACCTCTGTGATGGTAAGACCATCTTCACTTAGGAGATTATACTCATCAGCTTCCAACTCAATGGCAAACTGAGTTTCAGAGATCTCTATCACCGTAATCGGAGTCCCTATAATTTGAACCCTACCCTCCTCAAGAATGACATCATAAGGCTTGGAAGAATATAACTCCCTTGTTCTGAAGTTTCTGGTAGAGTAGAATGAAACATTGTACTGCAGATCTTCCAGGGTTTGTTTTACCAGGTTAAAGGAATTTATAATACCGATTTCATTCTGAATATTCTTTTCAGAATTATTCAGCATGATTCCCCCTTCATTATACTGGCTATCACCTAGTTGATTAGTCTTTTTCTCATACACCAGTAGGGAGGTCCCTACCTGGTACACAGGCTGAGCAAAGTAAATATAGGCCAATGCTCCTAACACAAAGGTGGGTATACTTACCAGGAAGTAGTACCACTTCTGTTTTAGCTTCTTGATTAATGCGCGGAAATCAAGGCTGGATTCACCGAAAAAATCTTCTTTTTTATAGAGTTCCACCTTATTACGGGATTAATATTTGCACCTTGAAAAAAGAGATAAGAGAAGGAGTAATTCTACCTTCCCATTATCCTGTTTAGTTATTACTGTTGATAATGACGTTAGCTACAACCGCTAATAATGATACAGCTGATATCACTACGCTGAAAGATTGTAAGTTTACGTTACCTGCTCTTGATTTGAGGGGCTCTACGTAAATCACGTCATTAGGGAGAAGGAAATATTCATCTGTTGAGAGGAATTCTCCATTCGTCAGGTCGAAAAACTTGGTTTCTGTCCCAGAGTCATATTCTCTTACCAGCTTTACTTTCTTTCTATTAGCAAAGGTGGTCATCCCACCTGCAGCACCTATGGCCTGTAGCAGCGTGGTTTTCTCATTGTAGACAGGTATAAGTCCAGGATTACCTACTTCCCCAAGCACAGTTATCCTAAAGTTAGATAACTTAACTGAGGTAGAAGCAAATCTTAAATAGGGACTTAGTTTGCGATCAAGGGTGTCCTTAATCTCTGTGAGGGACAGCCCAGAAACTTTCTGGGTACCGATAAGAGGGAGTTCTATTTCTCCTCTTTCATTTACGACATAACTACTCAAGTATAGCTGAGCTTCATTAATATTAGCACCTCTAGAACCATACTCATCATTAAAGTAGCTGATGGTATTTTCTTCAAAGTTATTTACTCTAATCATTAGGTTATCAAAGGGCCTAACTTCATAGCTCTTCAAAGAGTAAGGTCTGTATGAGTTTGCTTTTTTCGTGGTTACTCCTTCATCATTGAGGTTAACCAGTTCGTCGTAGGATACACAGGACTGAAAGGCAAGAGCGGCTAGCAAGCCAAAGACAAAAATTTTAATCTTCATTGAACTAATTAATTCTTAATCAAAATTATTATCTGAAATTGGATAGTGAATGTAAATAAGAACGTAGTCTGAAAAAGGCTAACCAGTAAACGAAATCATCTAGGATACACTGAGCGTACTGTTTGATAATAATATTTCCTGATTAATTAGTATCACCTTACCAGAAATGCTTAGCGTTCAGCGTGATGGGTTATCAGGGCAAACCATCAATCTTTATCCTAAGCCTTATTTTTCTGGCTTCTAAAGATATGAACACATATCAGGATAAATCTCGACATTATTCTACCTATAATAACAAAAGTGAGGGTTATCAGTAAAAAAATAGCATCTACTGGTCAAAAGCCTATTTTCAACAGCCTGAAGTCTCAAAATGTCCAGATCAGCGATTCATTCTATCACATTGAAATGCCCTAACGTGAATATTTTTAACTGTTTGTTCATTTATCAAGCATTTCTCTCTTAGAACGAAAATATTCTTTCCCCTAGTATTCATTCAATCTAATGTTTCATTCGTACAGCCAAAACAAAAAATAAACCCCAGACATTGCTGTCTGGGGTCCTTGTATACATTTACGGTGAAAGCCTTATCTCTGCATCTTCACCAACCTCTCATTGAGGGTAATACCTTCTCCGGTAATCTGTACTAAGTACAGTCCATCAGCCAGTGAAGACACATCTAGTAGCTTCTCTGATGTCTCTGATAGCTTATTCCAGCTAGTGGTAGCCACTATTTTTCCAGAGATATCTCTCAGCGTTACGTCTAGCGCTCCTCTCAGCTTGCCACTAAACCTAAGTGTAGCCTGCTGGCTTGCTGGGTTAGGGAAGATGCTGAATTCAGAACCATCTGCCAGCTCTACTATACTAGCCCCTACATCTAATCTAAAGGTCAGAATGTCTGAGATAGTACTTACACAGCTATCCCCTCCTCTGATGCCTGCTGCAATGTAGTATAGATCCTCATCCACATCTGTATCTGGAAGAACTATGTCTATATCTACTGAGCCACTAGCACCTATAGTACCTGAATATTCTGCTACTGATATCGCTTTGTTAGCGTAGTAGTCATCAAATCCTGTAGGATCATTTATGATGAAAGCTGACTCCACTACAAAAAGGCTCACAGTAGAATCTACAGGCCCAGTAATACTTACTGTCTGGTTATCATCAGTTAGGACGCTTCTGCTACTAGCTCCTACTATTTCTATTCCAGGAGCAGGTATCATCGCATCATTTAGGCATGTTTCTGATCCACTCACAGATCCTATCATACCTACCAGTCTGCTGCTAATCACTGTTCCATCTTCATACTCAATGGTAACCGTAGATCCCATTAACTCAAATCCAGATACTGACGCGCCTTCCTCAGCATTCGTTGGGGTACTAGTAGGATCTACATCTCCTCCAAATACAAACAACTCCCCAGGATCAAAATCATTGAAGGTCATTTCCACTACCTCAAATCCTCCATTATAGGGACCTGAGTAAGGATCTTCACATGAACCAGTACCTGTACCAGAACCATCTGTAATCAGTCCTGTGGTAACTTCTGATCCCTGCTTAGCTACAAAACAGCTAGCAGACGCATCACCAGCTCCCCCCAGGGGATCAAACACTAAGTCCGGATATAAGGCTGTACTTAGGTCGAAAGAAATCTTAGTTATTTTCAATCCATTAGCAGAGGTATTCAATATTTCAAATCCTCCTCCAAAGGTACTTCCGTCTATGTCATCTCCCGTTTTTATCATCACATAAGCACCTGCATCTGGTGAAACGGTAGAAGATGTCCCTGATCCTGATAAACTCACCACAATAGGAGATGTATTTTCCCCATCATGAATGATATTAAGATCTGCTGACTTAGCACCTGTAAGCGTGGGTGTAAAGGTCACGTTGAAGGTGGAAGTAGCACCTGAATCCAGCTCTACAGGACCTGTAAAGTCAATGTCAAACATGCTTACATCATCTCCAGTAACCGTAATACTGGACACAGTCATGGTAGTATTTCCTGAATTGGTTAGGCTTACTACCTTAGCCAGTGAGGTAGTTCCTACCTGCTGGGAACCGAATGAGACTGTATTAGCAGATACTGTTAGCTCCTTCTTAGGTGCCTGCGCTCCGCGGATAATCTCAATGGCATTTACCACAGGATTCTGTATGCCTCTAATGAGTTCAATATTTAAAGAGTCATCCTGCATGTTGACATTATATTCCAGCATAATGGCTACCTGATGGCCAAACTCTTCAGATAAGTCGAGTTCTTGGCGTACCACCACCTCTTCTATCTTGATGCCAAACTCACGCTGGTCCGCAAATTTACTTCCCTCATATCCATTAGCGAAGTAAAGTCTCACTACATAGTCCTCTCCATTATCTACTGGGAAGGACCATCTCATATTAATCTCATCTATATCTCTATCATAACGCTCAGTCTCATACAGAGCTGTAGGTACATAGGCTGGTACTGAAGCGCTATACGTATAATCTCCAATTTCATAGGTAGACTTTCCGCTTCCAGTATTCCTATATTGGAACTCAGCCTGGTCATCAGCAGACCAGTTGATATTATTATCCAAGGAAAGAATTTCAGGTCCTGCAGCATTTACACGGAAAGCAACATCCAGGTCATTGCCTGTAGTCAGAGAACCTCCTTTGTACGCTTTAAAATAGTCCCAACTGGCATTGAACTCCGTTCCCTGAGCAGCAGTTCCCATCAGTCCCACGGCTAGTGGATTATCAGGAAGCTGAATTGCATTTAGTACAGCCCCTGCAGGAAGGGTGAATGGATCTCCCAGTGTGTTTACAGGCCCACCATCAACGGAATATTTTGGCTGGATGGTTCCATTTACAGGATCTATAGTAAACATCAGTACTAGCTGCCCTCCTGGTGTGGGGGATGGCTTATCTGACACACTGTAACCAGAGGGTGTATCCATCACACCACCAAATTCTGTCACCATTTGAATCCCATTCTGCCCCAGGGCTAACTTAATGTAGTTATCCTGATCTCCAGTTCCTATAAAGAAGGACTGTGTTTCTCCAGCTTCATGGCTGTAGAAAGGCCCAATCATCTGAGACTCTACTGTAAATACACCAGTAGAGGCATCTACATTTATCCCAAACTGGAATCCTTTATCTTGGTCATTTGTAGAACCAGCAGCCGTACCGTCAGTAATTTGGATGGACATAGATCCATTAGTTCCTCCATACACATCATTGGGTGATCCTGGAGGGCCATCACCATCTACGTCTAACCAATTTAACCAGTCATCATTAGGGTCTAAATTATTCATGAGCCCAGTGAATCCTAGTCCTAAATACCCATCTTCTAATGTAGTAAATAGCTCCAGGTTTACAGGAAGGTCTCTAGGTACCCCAATTTGTAATACATCAGTATCATCATCTACACTGTCATTATCATCATCCGCATCATTCAAATCAGAAACAAAGTCTCCATCAAAGTCTGAGGGGAAGGTAGATCCTGAGCAGTGATCTGTTCCATTATCTATTTCATCTTGATTTTTGTAGTTATCCAGATCGTAGTCAGCTTCTGCATCATACTGAGCCTCATTAGGCTGGTAACAGGTAGCTTGGTTTCCGCCATCATAGTCTGTAGGCTCCAGTATTTTTACAAACCCGCCGTAATCTCCTACCCAAATAGTACCGGGAAAGATGTCTCCATCTCCCTGGCAGGTAATCCCTAAGGGATTTTGGAAGCCACTAGCAAAAACCTCATCAATAGAAGCTACTGAACCATCAGGATTTAAGATCATTCTGAACAGAAATCCATCATCATTACCCATAATGAGGTCTCCAGAAAATGATCCACTTAAATTCGTGGCAGTATACTCATCAATACCGTTAGAGTTATTGCTGTAAGTAAAAGATCCATCATCTTCTCCGGGAGAAAGGTAATCCCCTTCCGCAGGATTAGCTAAAGCTAACGGAACCGGAGGCCAGTCGGCAGGAAGCGCCTTATCTGGATCAGCAGCATCACCGCTTCCATTAGGATCGTAAATTTCAGTCCTAAATGTTCCTTGAGCAGGATCACCTGCATCCCCAAAATGAGTCCAAAGACCTGCGCCTGCAGGATTAGCTCTTACTGGTGTGGGATGACCACCATAGTAACTATCAAAAACATAGTTTTGAAGATCATCAGTTATCAAATGGATGTGATCCAGGTTATTTACACTTTGACCATTAAAAGGATTGTTACTAAGGGAGCCCAGCTCATTTCCTGAACCATCAATATTGTAATCATTGGTTGCAGTAGATACGCCTCCTGAAGGTGGATTCTCGCCTACTGGCATTCCTCCCCAGCCTTTATTAGCACCATTATCTGTAACATATACCCTTCCATCATCAGTGATTACCAGGTCATAAGAGTTTCTGTAGCCTCCAGAAAATATTTTTACAGGTCCCCCCTGTACTACTTTGGCTTGATTAAGACCATCATTTCCGCCCCATGGATCTCCTACGTCAATTCCATTATAGCCCTGCGCACTAGGATCCGTAATACCATTCGCATTTGGCCTGGTAGGGTCATCTAAAGTAGGTAGGTCATAAAGATACTTTTGGTATCCTGTTCCCTGGACTGTTAGGGCATTAATGGCATCCAGGTCTACGGCCAATATAGCAGCAGAAAGCGCATATTCAGTTACCATCGCCAGCTTTACTGAAGGAGATCCAGCATTAGTATGACCCCCGGAGCATACAATTAGGTAGGGCTTACCTCCTATTTGTACAAGTTCTAATGCATTAGTAGCATGGTTTTCTTCAGATCTGGGTAGTCCTCTAACCAAGTCAACTTTATCCCATGTATCTTCATCTTTCAAGTTTAACCCTTCAAAGTCAGCATCTGCTGGAGATTCATTATACTTCCACTCTAATTTGGAAATAACACCAGAGTTAGTGTCCAAGTTTAGATCTCCAGTAGGACCTCCTACTCTATAATCACTTGAAGTAGCGTAGATAATAGGAACCTCAGCAGTACCTGTAATATATAGTCCCGTTAGTTCTCTTTTCACGTCATCAGTGTGAAGAGAGCCGTCATCATCATTGTGATTAGCTATCTCTTTGACGTGATTAATCGTTTCAGTATGAGTTACTACATAGTCATTCGCCGCGTTTCTTTCTATCGTAAACACGCGAATAATTCCATTAACCTGACCAGCATAAAGACGGCCGTCTGGTCCAAATTGTATAGAGGTACAGTTATTTACAGTAGCTTGATTTAATGTGCTGATATTAAATTGGCCGAACGCTTCAGACACAGTAAACAGGCAGCTTATGCTCAAGAGCAACGAAAGCTGAATTAGACGTTGAATTTCCCGCATAATCTTTTGTGAAGGATAAATTCTGTTCATATCAGTGGCGATAGTTTAATCGATTGGTTTATTACTATTTCTTTTAAATTTGAAGTCGGCAAGGGGAACAGGTAAGTCAGTCTTATTGTAAAATTACCATGAATACATGTACTGAAAATTTTATCTGTTTGAAAAAGATTAAAAGCTGCATGAATGGCACTTTTTGAAAAATGAATAGGTTAAATCCTATTTATTCTCATTCATTAATTTGCTTTAGGCATTCACACCCTACATTAAGTGGATATTTTTTATAAAAAACTTTTTGTGGTATTGATAAGATACTAGAGATGCTATTCAGTATGGATGAAGAAAATCAGATCCCTTTACTTCTAAAAAGAATTCTTGATCAGAACACAACATAGCGTAGGTTTTGGTACTCTTTTCTAAGAAGTATGATGTCATTTTTTCCTTCTCTGGCTGACGGTTTAGCGGGAGTCATCTCCAGCCATAGGTAAATTTCTTAAAACTCGAATAGGAAAACCTAAGTAGGAGGGGAGCCATACTATAATAGACTATTAAAAAACCACTTTATTACAGCTTTCTAACTAGACTCAGTAGGATCAAATGTAAAATCTCAATTCTTTTGAAATAAGTTAACATAGCAATAGGTTTCCCTAATTCCTTTATGCCTGCGATCAGGGTTAAGCCCTTCACCTCATTCTCCTCTTCAAAAACCTATTACTTTAATAACAACTTTCATTTCTATTCCCATTTCTTTTGACAAAATAAAATTCACAGATGGATGTAGATGTATTGAAACTGATTTTCAGACTGAACGCTACTAAATATTAACATGTCCATCTACATGCACAGGAATTACGGAAACATTTTTCTAACATTATGTTGAAGTATTGTACGCGCCATGTTTGGATGCCTATTTCCTCTTCCAGATATGGCCCAGGCCTTTTTGGGGTCACCAAGAGAATGTAGTTATTAAGAATAGGAACCAGAGCAAGTGTTAGCTATGACTAAAAATAGTCCTTCTGATCATAAAGGGTGGTTCTACAGCCTAACCCTCCTCCTTTGTCTACCATACTTGAATCATGCAGCTGTCATATTTCCTACAAAAGCAGATGCAGATTCATCAGGAAAAGAGATTCAACACTACAGCCAGCACACTCAAGACCCAAATATTCCAGTCATCCCCGGTGCTACAGGATTTGGGATTAACACTCCGGCAGGGAGAGGAGGAGCTATTTATAAAGTGAATACCTTAAATGATTTTGGGCCAGGATCACTTAGAGAATGTGTAGAAGCCTCCGGTTCCAGAATATGTGTCTTCGAGGTTTCTGGTATCATTGAACTGGAAAAGGAACTCAAAGTGAGGGATCCCTTTATCACCATTGCAGGACAAACAGCTCCATCACCTGGCATACTCATCATGGGAGATGAGGTAAAAGTGCAGACTAGTGAAGTACTCATCCAGCATATTTCTATTAGGCCAGGGGACTTGAAGGTTATTAATGGAAAACTTGAAACTGATCAAGATGCACTTCAGATAAGCGGCCCTTCTGATAATGTAGTAATAGATCATGTATCATTAGGATGGAGCACAGATGAAGCCTTAGACATATTTGGAGGGGTAGAAAGAGTTACCCTAAGGCACCTACTTATTTCTCATCCGTTAAATGAAAAGGACCACGGATTTAATGCGCTTTTTTATGATGGAGGCTCTGTTTACGTACACGGTGGATTATTTGCACACGCTGCCCAAAGATTCCCCCTCAGTAGAATCCAAAATCTCATCTGGGCCAATAACCTACACTACAATAGAACCTTAAGATTTACTCAACTCTCCAATATAACACCTACCTATCCTTACACCCATAATACCTTTATAGGAAATGTATATGCTGATGGCCCTTCCCTGACAAGCAGTCAGTATAACCCTATTCTGCTTCCTATCAATGACTTATCTGTACATTCTCGCCTTTACTTACAAGATAACTTCTGGCTAAGAAGAAATGAGTCAGATGGTAGCGTAGGGGACCAGTGGGAATTAGTAACTGATGAAGGAGGAAACGGAGATCCCAGGGTATTCTCTCCTCCTGTTTGGATAGACGGTTTGGCGCCTATTACGGATCAGCAAGAAATTATTCAAGAGGTGCTGGCAAAGGCAGGAGCGAGACCGGCAAACAGAAATTCCATAGATGGACAGATAATAAATGACTTTCTTAATAAGACTGGAAAAATTGTGGATTGTATTTCTGGCTGCTCAGAAAGCCTGGGGACACCAGTAATTGCTGAAAATTACGTTCCCCTTACCCTTCCACAAGATCCTCATGGAGACGATAATAGTAATGGATACACCAATGTAGAAGAGTGGCTTCATACCTTTTCAGCCCAGGTGGAAGGCGTCCCTACCGATTACTCTTCTCCGTCTACTTCCGGCACTTCTACCATAGACATATCAGGTCAGCTTAAAAGGTGGCATAAGATTACCTTCAAAGTTCCAGGTCCTGAAACTGCTGAAAAAGCTAGCGTAAATCCCTTTCTGGATTACAGGCTCAACATTAAGTTTACTCACTTTCAAAGTGACAAATCTTATACAGTCCCCGGCTATTATGCGGCAGATGGAAATGCAGCAGAAAGTAGCGACAGTACAGGAAATGTGTGGATGGTGAACTTTGCTCCTGATGAAATAGGCTCCTGGGCCTATGAGGTATTTTTTGAACAAGGGGAAGCATTAGCCATTAAAGAAACTTCTATTCCCGGTGTCCCTCAAACGGCCCATAGGGAAAAAGGCTTTTTTACTGTTAGTGAGACAGATAAAAGTGGTAGAGATTTTAGATCTAAAGGATTCCTCAGATACGTGGGGAAACATCATTACCAGTTCAGTGGCAGTGGAGAATACTTCCTGAAGGGAGGCCCTGACTCTCCTGAAAATCTTCTGGCATATACAGATTTTGATAACACCCCAAATGTCCAAAGTAGGAGAAAGACGTATGCCCCGCACATTCAGGATTGGAATCCGGGTGATCCAGTGTGGCAGGGAACTAAAGGCAAAGGCTTAATAGGTGCTCTCAACTACTTAGCAGGAAAAGGACTTAATGTTTTCTCCTTTCTTACCATGAATGTAAATGGAGATGATAGAAACGTATTTCCCTACATTATAAATAATGGAGAGAATGCACCTCAAGTAGATAGAACCCAGTTTGATGTTTCTAAACTGGCCCAGTGGGAAATCTTATTCTCTCATGCTGATTCTTTGGGGCTATATCTCCACTTCAAAATGCAAGAAACGGAGAATGATGCATTGCTAGATGGCGGTCAATTAGGGACGGAAAGGAAGATCTATTATAGAGAATTAGTGGCTCGCTTCGGGCATCACTTAGCGCTGAACTGGAATTTAGGAGAAGAAACTGACCTTCAAGAGGAGGTAGGAGATACAGAACAGCAGCTTATTTATGACTACTCTGCCTACCTAAAGTCTATTGACCCTTATGGACATCCCATTGTCCTCCATACTTACCCGCAGGATAGGGTAACTGTGTATACTAAGCTGCTAGGGAAAGACTCCCCTATTCATGGTCCTTCTCTGCAAGTAAACTATGTAAATGTTCATAAACACACGGTAGAATGGGTAGATAAATCCACATTATCAGGATACCCCTGGGTAGTAGCTAATGATGAGCAAGGGAGAGCTAACACAGGGGTAAAGCCTGATGGATCTGATAACAACCATGATGATATTAGGGCCAGCACCCTCTGGGGGAACCTCATGGCGGGCGGAGCCGGTGTGGAATACTACTTTGGGTATGACTTTGCCCATTCAGACTTGACCCTAGAGGACTTTAGAAGTAGAGATTCCATGTGGAGCTTTACCAGAATAGCTTTGGATTTCTTTAGAAATGAAACCCCATTTTACGACTACTCCTCCCAGGACCATTTAATCTCAGGAAATAATAGCAATGATATTTCCTATGCTTTTGGGAAGCCCGGCCAACAGTTTATTGTGTATAGTGAAAAAATAGGTAGCCTTAGCATAGTCCTTACCTGCGGAGTAGGGACCTATAACCTAAGGTGGTTTAATCCTAGAACAGGAAAATTTTTCCCTGAGAGTAGACAATTAAAAGCAGGGCCTTCTGTCCCTTTATTTGATCCGCCAGAAGATCCAGATAAGGATTGGGTTCTAGTGTTAGACCCTGCTTAGGCTGGAATTTTGTGAGGCCTCTACCGCTTATCTTGTAAAAAAACCAACTTTGTAGGGAGGTTATTTGTAAGTAAGGTGGGAGCAGCTATATTGAATAAGCGGATGATCTAATTCGTATAGCCATTATTTTTTCACTTTATCCAATATGATACGTGATGATCGCCTAAGCAGAATTGGGAAAAAGATCAAGGAGATCCGGAAAAGTCGCCAGATGAGCCTACAGGAAGTAGCCGTAAAGAGTGATGTTACAGCGGGTTTATTATCCAAGATCGAAAACTTCAGAACCGTTCCATCTCTTCCTGTCCTACTAAACGTGGCTAAATCTCTGGAGGTAGATATTTCTGAACTTGTGAGCTCAGTCATGAATAATGATGAGATACCTTACATCCTGGTAAGAAAAGGAGAAGGAGAAGTAGAGGAAAGAGAAGACTCAAAAGGCCTTAAATATCAGTCTATCCTTTCTTACTCCATAAATGCTTCTACTGAAATCAATATTAAGGTTAATCTGGTCTCTTTAGATGTTAGTGCAGATAGACACCCTGTAGCTACTGATGCTCTGGAATTAATATACGTAGTAAGCGGTGCCGTAAGGTACGGACTACCAGATCATGAGATAAATCTTTCACAGGGGGATACCCTCTTTTTCAATGGAAGATTACCACATTCCGTGAAAAATATGTATGTTAATGATACGGTGTTATTCAAGGTCTACTTACTCCAGAATTAACGTTAGTATTTGTCGCACACATGAGATTTCTGCTCACCATATGCCTAATGGGTACTATGCATGTATATGCACAGTTCCTCCCAGAGGTGAAAGTTCCCGTCCATGCTTATGAAAGTATGGATGCCTCCCACTATTACTTAGTAGACTTTTCCAACTTATATACTGACGCTTGGCATGAATATCCTCAGGCCACCTTTTGGTATAAAATCATTAATATGTCAGAGGAGAAAGCATTAATCAGTGTAGGAAAAACCAGAGAAATTCTCGGAGAACTTTCCTCAGCCTATTATGAGTGCCTAACTAAGGAGGAGAGAACAGCTTATAAAGATAGTGTGAGAATAGCCCATAAGATGGATAAAAGTGAACAACTATATGTTACTTATGGGAAAAGAAATTATTATGAGTTCTCACAAGTTGTTGCCAAGATAGACCAAGCAATTCCGTTTTTTGCAAAACACGAGGTAGACTCATGGTATGCACAAGCCATACTGCTGGTTGAAAGCCCGGCGGAACTACGTACCTCTCCTGTAGGTGCTTATGGCCCCTTTCAACTGATGAAAAGTATAGCCCTAGAATATGGGATTACAGTTAACTCTACCCTGGATGAACGTGCTGAGGTAGCGACCTCTGCGCCAGTAGCTGCCAAACTCATAAAAGAAGTTTGTATTCCTCATGCAAAAAATATTTTAAGCAAGCACCGTATTCCTTTTAAGGAAGATGATTTATGGTTTAAGCTATTTGTCCTGCATATCTACCATGCAGGGGCAGCTAATGTGAGAAGAGTGGTAGACATTATTTCTCCCCAGAAAGGAGGAGCTGCACTTATCCAGCAACTTTGGAAAACCTCATACAGAAGGTTTGGAAATGCTTCCCGTAATTACAGTCAGCTTGCCCTTGCCTGCCTCATGAAGTTGGAATTTACCCTTGCCAGGGACTTCAGATACATATGTCGTGCGGAGCCTACCTATGCTAAAGACCTGCTGCTACACTAATAGAAAGCTTGGTAAATTCTCCAGGAAATAGGCTAGTGTTTTCCCCTGTTTTTACTAGCAGCTGTGGCAAGTCTACTCAGTAAGCTTATCTGACCAAAGTGATATAAATCATGATCTATTATCCCTTTTAAGAGCCATCCAAAGAGGTAATCTTTCCCAGGCACAGTTTCCATAAGCCTATCCTCATCAAAGCCATGTATAGAGTCTATAAGCTTATCCGTTAACTCTATATAAGTAGTCTGAAGCTTACCCCATTCATGGGGTGAAGAGGGTGTCAGTAGCGGCCAATCCTCCTGTGTGTCTAGCTGAATATTACCAACAATACCCCTGAGCATCTTATCCAGACAGAAAAGCCTCCACTGTACAAGGTGAGATAGGTAATGAGCTATATGTTTATCTCCTCCTTCTGGAATGAATAGGGCTTGTTCATAGCTAATACTACTTAATATCTCTTCCAATGAAGTCCCAAACCAGGGCGCCCCTCTGTTAATCTCTTTCATTCTCTGAGAAATTTCCATCAAACTGTTCATAGCTGTTATAACCTATTGTAGTCCTGTAAATCATCAGTAATTTGTGGCATGAGTAGGAAGATAAGTGAATTTACCCTGGGCAGCTTTAACCTGTATAACCTGTCCCTCCCTCAAGTAGCGTATTATCCGGAAAGATCATATACGGAAGAAGCCTATCAAAAAAAACTCATATGGATAGGAAAACAGCTGGATCGCATGCAGGCTGATATAGTAGGCTTCCAGGAAATATTCCACAAATATGCCCTTAAAGATGCTCTCCAAAAAAGTACGTATTTAGATGGTGCTTATCATGTCATTTGCTCAGAAAGAAAAGATACCCCCTCTGTGGGACTGGCTTCCCGATTTCCAATCTCTGATTTTGAAGAAATCATTGACTATCCCCTCGCTTTGGAGATGGACGGAGTGACTATTCCACTACATCAATTTAAAAGACCTATTCTTAAAGCTAAGGTTAACATAAGTGATGACTTAAGTATCACTGTTTTTGTAGTGCATATGAAATCCAAAAGGCCAGATATCCAAAAAGGTGAAGATCCTAGAGATCCCATACATAGATCTTTAGGGAAGGCGAGGTCCCTTATTCGTAGAACCACTGAGGCGCTGGCTATCAGGAAAGTGCTGGTGGATGAATTAAGACATGGTAATCAGCCTGTGATTCTGCTAGGAGATGTAAATGATACTGGACAGGCTGTCAGCAGCCAAATAGTGTCCGGGGAGCAACCGCTCAGATTTTTTCCCACTGCTGTTAAGAAAAAACTATGGGATATTCTGCTGTATCAGGTAAAAGATATCCAGGCTAGAAACAGTATGTATGCCTCTCACTATACCCATATTCATAATGGTCATCATGAAGTCTTAGACCACATCATGGTCAGCCAGGAGTTAGTATTTGAAAACCCGGAAAGGATAGGAAGAATTAGTCATGCCAAAGTATTTAATGACCATCTGGTAGATGAAACCTTAGGCGAGGAGCGCATTCCAGAATGGAAATCTGACCATGGACAGATAGTAGCTAAAGTGGTACTCAGAAAGGGAAAATAATGAGGTTTATGCTCCTACTCCATTATCATTTCCAGTCCCTTGAATACACTTTTTCAGCCATTGAATAGGGCCATTATTTATAGCATTTACCGGTTCTTTTCCTCCTTTTAGAAGTGAATACACTGAGGGAAATACGCTGATATTTCCCTATCTCCCGCTACCCATTACAGTATATTTTCAGGCTATTAGCCTATGGTAAAATGATAAAAAGGAAACCTTACATTTCATACACTTACTATTTCTATTTAGCGCTAGCCTTAGCGTAAATCTTATAGTAACAGTCCATATATTACCCCACCTTTCAAAAGTAATACGATAAATGAATGAATATTCAAGGAAGAGGTGTGATCAGAGGATTGCCTAGTATGAACCTTACTCTTTACTGTGTAAGTGGGATTCACTGTTTAAAACCTGCTTTTTAAGGGGAAAATTTAGGATACACATTTACCTATAAACTTACATTTTAAAAAATATTCAAATATTATTTAAAATAGGGCTTAGTTACCTTTAGCTAGCTCAGGTACCCCTTTTACACACTTCCTTACCTTTTCAAATCATCTATCTCTCCTAAAAACAGTTTATTATACATAAATCTTACAGCCCATATTTTCCCCCAAAACGTACTTTATTTTTCATGCACAATTTGACTTAAAAAGCATCGTAGTAAAGTTGTCTCGCAAATATGGATTGTAAGCATGTTGATAAACTTTACGCAATTATATTTCCCTTACCAGCGGCTCAACTCATTCTTCAGTGTCGTGGTATTTGCAGTTTTCTGTCTGCTGCCTACCTCTTCCTTTAGTCAAAACATCTGGCTGGAACCTGAGTGCGGAAGCACGGGTGCTAACTGGTCTGTTATGAAGGATGCACAGGCATCAGGAGAAACCTACCTTACCTATGAAACTAATGAAAGCTTTAGTGAACCTCCCACCTCAGGTGAGGATCAAGTAAGAATACGTTTCACTGTAGTTCAGGCTGGAAACTATAAAGTGTGGGCACGGGCTAAAGCCCCCCAGAATGCAGGTGACTCTTTCTGGTTTAGGCTTGATAATCAAGAATGGGTCAAGTGGAAAAATATTAAGAAAGGAGACTCCTTCAATTGGGGAAGAGTCCTGGACTCTGAAAATGGAAATCAGAACGTCTCTGTCAACTTAACTGCGGGAGAGCATATTATCAGCATTGGATATAGAGAAAAAAATGTACAGCTAGACAAGTTTTTCCTCAGCTTGGAGACTACTACCCCTTCTGGTATAGGAGAACCTGCCACTAACTGTAGTGGGGCTAGCTCAGCATGGTATGAAGCTGAATGTGCCACAGTAGGAGATAAGCTGCAGATTATTGATGGAGAGCAGACTTCTCAGAATCAGGCAGTCCTCTTGACGGGTAATGACCAGTTAGGTGCTCCCTCTAATGACCCTAATGATAGGATCATCATGGAGGTAGATGTACCTGAAACCGGGGATTACACCCTATGGGGGAGACTTTCTTCAGAAGAAGAAGAGGCTAATTCTCTATGGCTGAAAGCGAATAATGATAACTGGATAAACTGGGATAATATAGCTCAGAGTAGCCCTCAGGCTAGCGTGGTTACCACTAATTCTGCTACTGATTTACCTATCATCCCTGGGTATTCCTCCTTTGCTATGGATTCCAAAGGCGGAAGAGGAGGTAAGATATATAAGGTTACTAACCTAAAGGATAGCGGTAGCGGTTCTCTTAGAGAATGCGTAGATGCCAAAGGGGCGAGAGTCTGCGTTTTTGAAACTTCTGGAGTAATTGAACTGAAGAGTGAACTCAACATTAGAAATCCTTATCTCACCATAGCCGGCCAAACAGCTCCTGATCCGGGGATCATCCTATATGGCCAAATGGTTACCATTAAGTCTACTGACATCCTTATTCAACATATTGGCATCAGACCTGGCGATATTAACTACGGTAGTGATCCTGAAAAAGGAACTAAGGACTGTGTCTCCATTTATAAAGGAAGTGATGATATAGTAATTGACCATGTGACATTGGCATGGGGTTCAGATGAAAATCTTGGGATCAGTGGAAACGTAGGAGAGATTTGCCTGAGAAATGTCATGTTCGCTGATGCGTTGAATGCAAAAGCACACGCCTTTGGTGCGCTTTTCTATGATAAAGGAAACCTTACTGTAGAAGGCTCATTATTTACCAATTTAGACCAGCGCCAGCCTATGAGCCGAATTGAGAAGCTGCTATACGTAAATAACTTACACTACAACAGGGGCCTTAGGTTTGCCCAATTCTCCGCCCATCAAAGCACTGATAATAAAACCCTTAACTCACTGGTAGGGAACGTGTATGTGGAGGGTCCCAGTAGAAGAAATGATGTAAAGCCCTTACTTCTACACAGAGGAGATTTGAAGACAGGGACTAAAATGTACTTGAAGGATAACTACTGGAAGAAAAATATTAACTCTTCAGGTAGCCTGAGTAATCAGTGGTCTTTAATAGAGGACCAAGGCGGCAATGCTGATATCCAAGTAAATAAGCCCCCTGTTTGGGTAAATGGGATGAAGGTACTTACAGAGGAGCAGCAAATCATAAATTACGTTCTTGGGAGTGTAGGCTCTCGTCCTGCCAGGAGAAACTATTTGGACAAAAGGATTATAGATGATTATAAAGCAGGAAAAGGTAAAATCGTAGACTGTGTGAAGGGTTGTAGTAATAACGCGGGAGGAGATCCCAAGCTGGCTCAGAATACCCGCCGCCTCAGTATCCCTCTTAATCCTAATGGAGATAGTGACGGAGATGGATACACCAATCTGGAGGAGTGGCTCCACCAAATGGCTGCTGAAGTAGAAGGTAGGCCTAATGATCCTACTAATCCCCCCATTAACCAGCCCGGCCTAGCCGATGGTTTTTCTTGGCATAAACTCACTGACGCCGCTGAGCAGGATCAGCCCATCAGCTTAACCCTACAGGCAGGTCCCAACACTATACAGATTGCTAGAAGGGAAGCAGGGGTCATCATGGATAAGTTCTACGTTACTAAAACTGCTAACATACCCGGTGGACTGGGAGGTAATGCCTACAACTGTAGCATGGGAGAGGAACAGTTTACCTCCCTACGAATCAATACAGGTGGTACTGCCTTTAATGCGAGTGGAAATAAAATATTTGTAGCTGATAAGTTCTTCTCCCTTCCCTCTTCTACCGATGCCTATAATACGGCTGTTACTGAAACCGTGGATGAAGGGCTCTACAAAACTGAAAGGAAAGGCAGCGCTTTCTCTTACAAGATTCCTCTGGAAAACGGAACCTATGACATCAGGCTCAGGTTTGCTGAAATGCGCTGGTTGGAGAGTGGTAAGAGACGCTTTTCTGTTAAGATGGAAGGCGCTACCTTACTTAATAACTTTGACATCTTTGCTACAGCCGGCTTTGGAGTAGCAGTAAATAAGGAGTTCCAACAAGTGGAAGTACAGGACGGTGTATTGACTATTGACTTCCAGGCCTTTAGTGGAGAAGCCCAGATTTCTGCTATAGAGATACTCCCTGCTGGTAGCCTTAGTAATACTAGTAATTCTGCCCCTTCCTTTACCATTAGTGGAGATCTGCTGCTTAAGGAAGACTTTGAAGGAGTGGAGTCTGTTACGGTTTTCCCTGATCCTATAGCTCCAGAAGAGGCTGATCAGCCAGTTACCTATTCACTCAGTCCTGCTTTTAGCCTTATCTCTAATATTAGCATCAACCCTAATACTGGGGAGGTACAGGTATTAGCCCTGGAAGGGCTGACAGGATCTGAAGAATTTACCATTATAGCTAATGATGGACAGGATAAGAATAATATCTATACACAGAACTTTAATTTGCTCATTCTCTCTGATAAGCCTAATTCTGTAGGAAATGGAGGCTCTACTATCAGGATTAACGCAGGCGGACAGGCATACACTAATGGTGCAGGGCTAGAGTTTCAAGCTGATAAGTACTACCTAGGTAATACCAGTGAGTATTCAGTCTCTACGGATATTGCTGGTACCCAGGATGATGATCTCTATCAGTCTGAAAGATGGGGATATGAGTTTAGCTACCAGATTCCTGTTATCAATGGAGAGTATAATGTGGTGCTGCACTTTGCAGAAGTCTACTGGGCTGATGCTAACAAGCGGGTCTTTGACATTAGTGCAGAGGGGGATGAGTATTTCTCCAGCTTTGATATCTACAAAGAATATGGAAAGAATGCCGTGGGGGTAGAAATTATAAGTGGGATCATAGTAGCTGATGGGGTGCTCAACCTGGATTTCCTCAGCAGAAAGCATATGGCTAAAATATCCGCTATTGAGGTGATTACTACGTATAATCCTGGATTAGCGAGCCTGGACTCCAGGGAGTCTGTGAGAATTAACTGTGGAGAAAATGAAGAAAAAGCCTTTGGAGGATACATCTTCCAGCCTGATCTCTGGTTTGTTAGCAGTAACACCAATAGCCTGGTCAATGATAACATCGGCATTTCTTCCACTAACTTTGATGAAATGTATCGCACAGCCAGAAGCAGCCAAATCAGTGGAGAAGGCTTCGGATATAAAATTCCCGTAGAGAATGGAAAGTACGTGGTTTACCTCCACTTCGCAGAGATCTACTGGGGGGTCCCTGGAGGTGCCACAGGAGGGCAAGGAAACAGAATTTTCAGTATTACTATAGAGGATGAAACCATACAAGAAACTTATGATATTCTCAGCAAGACCAATCCCGGTACGGCCTATGTAGAAAGAGTAGAAATAACCGTAGAAGACGGATTCCTGGACCTGGACTTGAATGCCATTAATGGAAAGCCCCTTATCTCTGCAATTGAGATCCTGACTCCTGATGAGGAAGAAACTTCTCTCGGTAGCCAAAATTACCTGGATCAGCAGGGAATTTCTTCTCTATCAGGTATTTTTGAGAACGTAAGGGTATTTCCTAATCCAGCTAACAGTGATACCAAATTAATGGTACAGAGTGAAATTGAGGGTGATTTCCAGATGAATATACTCGATATGCAGGGAAGAGTAATAGTCAGCCAGAGACTTAGAAAAACAGGACCTGTGGCTAAGTATGTGATTCCTGCGGAGGACTTAGCTCCCGGTATGTATATCGTAAGGCTACATGCTACTTCTGATATCACTACTTCTGCCAAGCTGATTAAAACAGAATAATTCCACGCAGCAATTACCGTCCCAAATTAACCTGTATTCCAGTAAGGCCGTCCGAAAGGACGGCCTCCTTTTTGGGTACCATGATTATCTATATTGGAGCCATACTCTCTAATGATGTTAAGTGCTCAAACGTGGACTAAATGGGTAACATCCGTTCCCTTTACAGTGGCTACAAACTAACGTAGGTTTTGGATAGTACTCGCTGGTAATCCAATGCTTATTTATTTAAGGGATTTGATTGAAAGGAGAAGTATCTATTGGGGAGGCCGGCACGCCACTAGCCCACATAAAATGGTTAAGGGTCTTGAGATTAAATAGGTAAAAGGATGGCCTGTCTCCTCCTATCACTTTTTCACTACT
>JBCCLI010000010.1:0-36889 GCA_039026975.1 Bacteroidota bacterium
CATAGAGACGAGCTGTTTTATCTAATGAACCTGTGATTACAGCTTTTCCATCAGGAGAAAAAGAGGCGGCAGTTACCATGTCAGTATGCCCTTGATAGGTGCTTAATGGCTTCCCTGCTGAAGACCATAAACGTGCTGTATAATCAGCATGTCCACTCAGCAATAGTTCAGAATCTACGGACTGAGAAAGGGAATATAGCTGACTATGGTTGAAGTGCTGAGCGGTCAGTTCCATCCCCTTTGTGAACCAGAGCTGAGCAACATAATCAGTGGTATTAAATCCAGAAGCCCCTGTCAGCACCCTTTTCCCGTCTGGTGAGAAAGCGACTCCATTTACACTTCCGTTATGACCCAGATAGCAAGCCTGCTCTAATCCATATAGTGTCCAAAGCTTAGCAGTATGGTCTAAAGAACCTGTCAGCACGCTTTTCCCATCAGGAGAAAAAGCTACAGCTGATACCCCTTCCCTATGACCGGTATACCTGATTAGTTCCTCCCCAGAGGTATTAAGTAACCTGGCTGTACCATCACTTAGGCCTACTAGCAGTCTCTCATCATCAGGAGAGAATATGGCTGATAGGATATGCATATTTTCTATCGAAATAGTGGAGCGTTCGCTAATCTTATTGTTCTCAAATGTCCAGATTTTGAGCTTACCGTCTGTTGATCCTGAAAGAATGATGCCACCTCCTTGGGAGAAATGTAAGGAAGTAATATCCCCTTGATGGGCTTGTAAACTTAGGTAGGCTACCCCCCAGGTAGACCAAAGTTTGATAACGCCCTTCTCAGAGCCACTGATGACATAATCTCCACTTGGATGAAAATCAAGGGCACTCACGGTACTCAGGTGACCTGTAAACTCCATGAGTTCTTTTCCGGACTCTTTCCAGAGACGTATGCTATGGTCAGCTGATCCGGTTACCATTTTCTTCCCACTGGGTGAAAAGGCCACTGAAGTCACGTTATCTTCATGCCCTGCTAGCTCCACGAACTTTAGGGTAGTGCTATTCCATAGGTGGGCCTTATGATCAGTGGAAGCTGTGAGAAAGGTAGAACCATCAGGCGAAAAGCCTACTGCCAATACGGAACGGTTAAACCTGTAAGTAGAGACTACTTCAGACTTAGGCTTAGTAATACTACTTATGATTTCACTATGGATTCCCTTCGATATATCAGACTCAGGGTATAGGAGCCTGTTAATCCAGGAAACATTGGCCGCTAAGGTAGGATCTGTCTCATGGATACTTAAGGCATGGAGCGCCTTTTTAGTAGAGGCGTTACTCTTTCTTAATGTAATGAGAGAATCCTGAGAATAGATAAGGTATAGAATAGACAGGGCTGTTACCACGTACTTAGTCCCCTTTATGAGCGTGGGCTGAAGGAATCCCCATGTTGAAGGGGTATGCTGATCCTGAGGATTTCCTGAGTCTGTTGAATAGGTTGGTTTAGCCATCTGAGTTTTCAGAATAATAGGTGATGAACAGCTTCTAACAGAGTTAATCGGAGACAGGTAAGGATAATTAACCACCTGCCGGGATACACCTTACTACTAAAAGGTATCGGTACTTTTATACGGTTTACTAGGGAAATGTAATCTGGAACTAGCAATTAGTTGTTAGGGAAAAGGAATTTACGATAAACAGCTCGGAACCAAAAGAATTTTCTGATCCATGAGCAAGGTTTTTAAGAATTTAACATACCTTCCATACGGTCTGTTAGCTTGTGTTGAGATGTAGGGTGAGAGTGCTACATTTAATAGGTTCCAGGCCTTTTATCTTAACCATATAGGAGAAACATAAGTATTCATCTATCTTACTTTTCTCTTTCTCACAAATACATCAATCTACCGACATGCGAACACTTCCTTTTCTTCTTATTATCACCATTTTGATTAGCTGCCAGCCAGCTAAGAAACTTCCTAAAATAGCTATTTGTGGTCTAGCCATAGAGTCCAGCACCTTCTCTCCAGCACAGACGGAGGAAGAAGCCTTCCATGCCAGGGTGGGGGAGGAGTTATTGGCCTACTATCCATTCATGGAAGCGGATTCTTCTCTCAGAAAAAGGGCTGAATGGGTTCCCACCCTAAGAGGGCATTCATTGCCAGGGGGGATAGTAACCCGTGAGGCGTATGAATCTCTCATGGGAAAAATGCTAGGTATGCTAAAAGAGAATGCCCCTTATGACGGGGTATATTTTGATATACATGGAGCTATGAGTGTGGTGGGGTTAGATGACCCTGAGGGAGATATGATCAAGCGGGTGAGAGAAGTGGTAGGAGAGGATATCCTGATTTCCACCTGTATGGATCTACATGGGAATGTATCTCCGACCTTAGCTGAGCAAACCGATCTGATGACTGCTTACCGCTTGGCTCCACATGAGGATGCCATGGAATCTAAAAGAAGGGCGGTGAGTAATCTGCTGGATAGATTGGAAAGTGGAAAAGGAAAGCCTCCTTATAAAGCCTGGATACCTGTACCTATCCTTTTGCCGGGAGAACAAACCAGTACACGCATAGACCCGGGGAAAAGCCTATACGCAAAGGTAGCGCCCATAGCAGCTAGAGAAGGTGTAATAGATGCGGCCATCTGGGTGGGATACGCCTGGGCAGATGAACCCCGTAATCATGGCGTAGTCATGGCCTATGGGGATGATAAGGAAGCTGTGAGTCAGGGAGCAGAAGAGCTGGCACAGGCCTTTTGGGATGCCAGACATGAGTTTGATTTTGTAGCCCCTACGGTAACCCTGGAAGAGGCCCTAGAAAAAGCCTTAACCAGTGAAGAGAAGCCTTTTATCATCAGTGATATGGGGGATAATCCTACTGCCGGTGGAGCTGGGGATGTTACTTGGACCTTGAGAGAGCTACTGAGCAGAGTGGAATTTCAGTCAGAAGAGGGGCCTTCTCTCATTTATGCCTCTATTCCAGGCCCAGAACTGGTAGCACAAGCTAAAGAAGTAGGTGTAGGGGGACAGGTAGATGCCTTAGCAGGAGCAGCTGTAGATGATAGATTTAGTCCGCCCCTTCAGCTAAAAGGAGAGGTAACTTCTATACATGAGGGAGATATACATGCTGAGACAGAAGTAGTGGTGAAAATCGGGAGTATTTCTGTCATTGTAACTGGAAAGAGGAAGCCCTACCATCATGAAAGTGACTTCACTAATCTGAACCTGAACCCTAGAGAATCAGATATAGTGGTAGTAAAAATAGGCTATCTGGTTCCAGAATTATATGATATGCGCGGAGATTGGGTGATGGCCTTAACTCCCGGTGGGGTAGACCAGGAGCTGGAAAGGTTAGGGTATACACGCATAAATAGGCCCATGTATCCATTAGACAAGGACATGGAAGATCCTGATCTTAGCGCAAGGCTGGTTAAGTTGGCAAATGAGTGAAATCGGTTCCGAAGGAACAAGTAGAAAACGGTGGCTTTACCTGCTCTTGGTACTAGTTGTAATCATCTTGGGTATTAATTCTCGTGGAGATTTCATTTCCATGCTAGTTCCTTACTTCATGGGAGATATTCTATATGCCCTCATGATGTTTTTTCTACTTGGGTTCCTATTTCCCACCCTGCAAGCTGTACCACTATTTATTTTGAGTTTTGGCATCTGTGTAGGCGTTGAGTGTGCTCAATTATACCGGGCAGATTGGATAGTGGAGTTTCGTAGCCATAAACTGGTGGCCCTGGTCTTAGGGAGAAGTTTTAGGTGGTTAGATTTTATCAGCTATTTTGCAGGTAGTTTGATGGGGTTGGGAATAGAGAAAATTATACAGAAATTTCGGCCCGATTTATATCGTACTAGTGTATGACAATAGAACAGATTAATCGTTTAGGAGATTCCTTCTTTCCTGAACACCTAGGGATAAAGGTGGTAGATGTACAAGAAACTACTATAGTGGGAGAAATGGAGCTAAAGCCTTATTTCCTGGCTCCCAACCGATATTTACATGCAGGTTGTATTGTGAGCCTGGCAGATACCTTGGCTGGCTATGCCTCCATGATGAATCTCCCCAAGGGGGCTATTTCCTTTACTACCATAGAGTTGAAAACTAATTTTCTGAGGACTTTACAAGAAGGAGTGATGCAGGCTAGCTGCGTACCTGAGCATCTAGGCAGGAAGACACAAGTTTGGAAGGTCACCGTTTCAGCCAAAGATACAGGAAAGAAAATGGCCCTTTTCAGTTGTACCCAGATGATGATCTATCCGTAGAAAGACGCAAGTAGCACCTACTGGCTCACTTTAAGGATTCGATGTATTTGCTGTTCTCCTTTTTCATTGGCTACTATGACAAAGTACCAACCATTTGGCTGATCCTGTAGGGAGATTCGCTGCTTGAATTGGGTTGCTGTTGGTAATTCGTAAGTTGAAAATACTTGCCCCAAGCTGTTGGCTACCTTAACCGTAAGCCTCTGCACCTCCTGGGTACTCCCCGCCAAGATAAAGGTTCCCATAGAAGGGTTAGGGTAGATAATGAAGTTGGATAGCAAGCCAGGGGTACTTACTGCGGTGGTCCTGAGTAAGCTAAACTCAAACCAGTTGATATTAAACAGAGGTTGGGTAATGAGAATTCTGATTTGGAGTAGTCCTGAAGGAAGTTCTACCTCCGTGCTGGTGGTGGTCCAGCTTTGCCAGCCTCCAGTAGGAGGAAAGCTGATTTCTCCCAGGATGGAAGTGTTCCCACTCTCATCAACCAACTGTAAGGCTATGGCACCTGTCTCTGATAAAGCTGCCGTTCTAAAAGCCACTTCATAAACGCCTGCAGCATCCACATTTAGGTAATAATCCAGATAGTCTCCTGGATCCAGGAACCCAATATTCTGCCCTCCACCTGTATCCGTGGTATTCTCTAATTGAATTCCTTGCTGAAAGAAGTAGTCCTCAGCTTGTACACGATCAGGGATCTCGTGAACGGTAGGAAGATTATTTTGAACTACCCTGCGAGTGAATACGCCCAGAGGCATCTTATCTATATCCAGTACCTGAGAACCAGAATATGAAATCTGTACTGACTCCCGGGACTTAAATTCATGATCTAAGGTAAAGCCGATAATCCTGGGGTTTTCAGGATTTACTTTAACCGTAGTTATGGGAATGATGGTTCCATCTACGTAGACGGAGAATCCAGCAGGCAGGGAAGGCAAACTCTCCTGAAGAGGCTTATTAATGTTCAGCTGAATAGCATTTTCAGTGGAAGTATATGCCGAGACAAAATAGGGAGATAGTTCTGAACTATTCCCGGAAGGAGAAAACTGTAGGCTACTCAGATTAAAACCTGCAGCATCTACATGAAATGTCAGGGTCTGATCATCAGGGGTAAGAAAAACATCTCTTAGGGTAACAGTTTGCCAGTTCTGCCATCCTCCAGTGTTAGGAACTATAGTAGTAGCGGTAATATCTGCCCCATCTGTACCTAGATGGAACCTTCCGTCTCCTCCGTCAGCTGCTACTCTTAAGTTAATATCATAAAGCGCGGGTTGGCTTACTGCTATATGATACTGCATCCATTCTCCCTGATCAAGCCATCCCACATTAAAGCCATTAGAGTTGACGGTTTCTTCCGAGATCTCTATGTCTACCCCATCATTTCTGTATGCCCAGCCATTATTCCAGGCAGTGTAGTTACCAGTACTTACATGATAGGTGGCTAGTGCATTATCCTCATAGGCTATTCCAGGCCCACCCATGTCATAATCCGTAGCGAAAACAACCCCAGGGATAGCGTTCTCGGCAAAAGGGATGGCCGTATCTTCTTCCAGCTGGCGGAAAATGGCATCTACCACATCTTTCTGGTATTTACAATTCTCCAGCCGGATATCCTCGGTAAGCTCCATGAGAATATTCTTAGCAGCCTGGGCTCCTGGTGAGGGACCATTTCCTTCCCAGTATTCCAGCAGGCTTTGGTACCCACTACTCCTACTGACAGATAAGGGACCTGCTATATCATCTATTTTTTTCATGGGCCACCATGCCCAGCCTATTTCGTGCTCAGCAAATAATTGGATGGCATCCCTGAACCATACATTAGAATTCTCTCCTGTTTCTCCAAAGTATAGTGGAATATCATAGGTATCCCTAATGTCTAATACCCACTGAATAGAGGCTTGATCATTGATAGACCAGTATTTATGGGGACTGTAAACCATATTACCGTCCCAAGGAGGGGTAAGCCCGGTAAAGTCATTAGCAAACCAGTTTCCTTCGATGAAGATGATGTGTTGGGCGTCAATGCTGCGAATACTGTCTGTGATTTCTCCGTATAGCTCCCTAAGAAGTATATTCTCATCCAGTGGCCAATTAGGTTCATTTATAAGGTCATAGCCAGCTATAAGGGGATCATCTTTGTACCTTTCAGCCAGCTTCATCCATAGGGCTACTGTTTTATCTCGGTTAGCCTTACTTTCCCAAAGAGAGGGTTTAGTGGTATCATAATCTGAAATACCTTGGTCTTGCCCTTGCCCGCCAGGCGCCGCATGAAGATCCAGAATGACATACATTTGATTATCTCTACACCAGGAAAGTAAGCTGTCCGTCAGCTCAAAGCCCTTTGACAGCCAGGTATGTTCCCCTGGTACAGGTTCCTTTTCTATGGGAAGAGTAAACAGATTATAGTGCATAGGGAGCCTGACAGAGTTAAACCCCCATGCTTTCAGAGAGTCTATGTCTACCTTACGTACATGATTAGCTAGCCAGGCTTCATAAAATTCTTCCATAGCCTGAGCGCCTGCCACTTCTGTTATTTTTTCCTTTATTTGGAATTGGGCATTAGCAAATCCGGCAGTCTTCATCATGTAGCCTTCCTGTAGCATCCAGCCGCCCAGGCCCATGCCTTTTAGGAGAACGGCTTCTCCCTCCTCGTTGATGATGTGTTGTCCGTCTGTTCTGAGAAAAGATTGGGCTGACAAATCAAGACCTGTTCCTATCAACAGGCTGATTAATAGGAAGTAATAGCGATACATATGGTAGTAGTAATAGTAGACCTCAAGGCCGTTCTATCTATAGATAATGATTTATATGAAGAAAAGCTAATATTAAATGTGAGAATTAGGGATCTGCTACCACTTTCTTCATTGCTTCGAGTCCTCTTTTGGCTGCCTCCAGGGGAGGAAGTTTCCAGTAATTTCTATTGAATAGTTCTAGGGAGAGAATAGTAGGATGTTCTTCTGAACGAATTGTTTGGAGAATATCAGAAATAGGCGCTACCCCATCTCCTGGATAGACCCTATCCTTATCCAGAATGTCCTTCCGTTTGATATCAGGATAATCATTCAAGTGGAAGATCTCTACTCGCTTAGGATGAATAAGGGATAGACCATCCGGGTCAGATCCCCCTTTATACAGATGGTACACATCTGGGAGGATCTTAATGTCTCCATATCCACTCTCTGCTGCCACATATAATACTTCACTTAGTCGGGATAGATTCTTGGAAAATCCCCACACTTCAAGCTGGGGCTGAACGCCCATACTTTCTCCTAGTTCGCAGAGGGCTCGGAATCTTTCAGCAGCCTTGTCTAGGGATAAGCCTGGATGATCTGTGGCGCCCGCTGGTGGAGCTGCTAGTCTGTTACAGCCTACTTTTGCTAGCATATCCATCTCTCGCTTGGCCTGCTCCAGGGCGTTAGTCCGGGTGTCATGCTCATCCACTATCCACTGGGCAAACCCTATGGCATTCTCAATCTTAATACCCAAATCCTCAGCTTTCTTTTGGACATCATCCAGCGTACCCCCTTCCTGTAGATGTTTCTCTACAGACCTGATCCAGATTTCTATTCCCTCATAGCCCGCTTGGGCGGCTATATCCAGTTCCTCCATGAGGGGGAGCCCTTGCCCCATGATGGTACTGGTATTCAGGCAAAAGGAAAATGGCTGAGCATCAGGTTTTTTGCGATAGGTATGCACGCTTGCATAGGCAGGGGCCGCGGAAGAGGTGGCCAGAAAGGCCATGGATTTCATAAAGGTCTTGCGGGTAATATTCATAGTAAGTCAGCTTTCTTCTTTCTGAGAGAATCAATGGCCTCTATGCTACTGATAGGAATGGTATGAGATATAAAAAACTTCCTTATCTTAAGTGTTCCTATTGAGTATAATTGACTATTACTATTGACGCCTCATGCTAGTTAGCTCTAATCCCTTTCTAAAGGGAACCCTGGCTCCCGACTTTTCTCTCATAGATACGGTTTCCGGGAAACTCCTTTCCCTAGATGATTTGAAAGGGACGAAAGGTACCGTGATTATGTTTATTTGCAATCACTGTCCCTATGTACTGCATGTAAATAGGCAGTTAGTCGCCTTAGCTACTGATTACCAGGGCAGGGGAATAGCCTTTGTAGGCATTAGTAGCAATGATGTAAACTATGTGCCCCAGGACGGGCCTGGATTCATGAAGCAGCATGCCCTAAACGTGGGGTATCCCTTCCCTTACTTATATGATGAAAGCCAGGAAGTTGCCAGTGCATACAAAGCAGCATGTACGCCTGATTTCTATGTATTTGATCAGGTGCTGCGTTCTATCTACCATGGACAGTTAGATGATTCCAGACCGGGAAGTGGAAATACATCTACAGGAAAAGATATTCGGAATGTCCTGGATCATCTGCTAGCAGGGAAGGAGTATCAAGGGGAGAATTATCCTAGTATGGGCTGTAATATTAAGTGGAAATAAAGGGGCTAATTTTGAATGATTGAATGCTGTAAAGTTTAAGCTTAAGATAAAGTTTAAAGAGATTCTTAAACTTAAACTTAAACTTAAACTTAGTCTTCGACTTAAACTTAATCTTATACCTAAGCTTACTTCAGTCCTCATCTGAGAAATTGGCTACCTGCTGCCTTTGTCTATCTACAGAGAGCTGTAGGATGTCTGGTCGGGAGTAATGGCCGGAAACATCCAGGTTTTGCCGTTCTCTTAATACATTTTCCAGATGGATAATAGCAGTAAATACCCCTTCCTCTACAGGAATAGGCTCTATCATCCAACTTCCATCAGGGGCTGCTAAACAGGAGCCTCCATTACCCATCCATTTAGGGGCATTTTTTCTGATGACATCAGCATAAGGAATGGAATCGGGAATATGCTTTCTACCCATAAGGCCGGAAACGGATACTACATAGGAGCGTGACTCCATAGCTATGAAGCGGGTGATGTCTATGGTATTTCTCACATTACCGGGCCATACGGCTATATGAACATTCTCTCCCTGCGCGTACAGGCTGGCTCTGGGCATAGGAAGCCAATTTTCCCAGCAGTTAAGTCCCCCAAGGGTAAAATTCTTTAAGGGGTGGACCACCAGCCCGTGCCCATCTCCCTGAGCCCATACCAGCCTCTCTTCATAAGTGGGCATGAGTTTACGGTGAACAGATTGTATTTCGCCCTGCTGATTAATGTAAACCAAGCTACAGTAGACAGAGTGATTGCCACGGTTTTTTCCTCTTTCTATGGTTCCCAGATAAATAGCCAACTTCAGTTTTTTGGCTTCTGCACATATTACATCCAGGTCTCCTGCTTCTATGCTGACAGCCTCCCGCACATAGTGCGCGTATAGGGCTTTTTGGACATCTGAATTGAAGCGGGCGCCATCTGTTAGCTCTACCCAAAAGGGATAGCCAGGCAGTAGGGCTTCTCCAAATACAGCTAACTCAGCCTCTTTCGCTGCCGCTTGCTGTAGATAGGTCAGGATCTTTTGGGTAGTAGCTTCCTTATTAAGCCAAACAGGGGACATTTGGCATAGGGCAATACAAAGGCTTTCTGAATTCATAGATTACTCTTTTTCCTCGTCCGCCAGGTAATCAGTGAATACCTGATCTACAGGTTCCCACAGTTCAATTTTATTATTCTCCAGATCTAGTATATGGACAAACTTTCCATAGTCATAGGTGGCTATTTCATCCAGCACCCTCACCCCCTGGGCCTTTAAATCTTCCACTAATGCCTCTATATTTTCTACCCGATAATTCACCATAAATTCTTTTTCGGATGGCTGGAAGTAATCTGTATCCTGCTTGAATGGACTCCACTGTAGGTGGCCCTGCTGGCTGGGGTTATCTACCCTCAGAAAGGAAAACATAGCTCCATATTGGTCCGTAGGAAAACCCAAGTGGGTTTTATACCACTCCTTGACTGCATCAGGATCTTTACATTTGAAGAATATTCCTCCTACTCCAGTTACTTTTTTATCGCTCATAGTATGTGATTTGGAAGGTATAAGTTGGGAATAAGTAAGGAGAAGTAATAGCTTATTATGGTAATTATGAAGAAGATCACCAGTCAAATCAAGATCCTTAAGTAGGTGGACATACCTAAAATGGTGAAAAATGGACCGCCGACTTTAGTCGCTGAAGAAGCACTGGTCAGTGTCTGCTAATAGGCTGCTAAAGCAGCCTGTCCATAGGGAGTCAATGAAACCGGAGAATATTTGGCTACCCACTTATGATAACTGTTACTTGTGGTTGGTTAAGCGGTAGTTCTACAAATGAATGATTACTCACGGCATATGAGGATAAGAAGTGAACCCTATTTGATAGGAGGATTACTCATCCTGCTGTTTCTCATGGGATCCTTAAGTACCTCTCCGCTGGTAGTGGGATATGGACATGATAGAGAGATCTTCCGATATGTGGGGATGATGATGACGCAGGGAGGGATTCCTTATCTGGATGCCATAGACAATAAACCTCCGGCTATCTTTATCCTACATGCCTTGGGACATATGCTTTCTCCAGGTCCCTGGGGGAGCTTCCTGGTAATGAAGTTGGTGGGAGTACTGGCCCTAATCAGTCTATTTCAAGCTGCTCGTCAGACGCTTTCCCCTAGGTTATCCTTCCTGCTATGTAGCCTATGGATTTCCTGGATCACCTATGACAAAATCCTGGAAGGTGGGGGCCTAAGTAGAGAGCTAGTCGCATATCTGAGTACCGTGATACTGGTGGTCATCTTTCAAGGAAAAAGAAGCTTTGGGGTGGGCTTACAAGTAGGGCTGTTGGTCAATCTTATATTTTATACCCAGCAGAATGAGATCCTCGCCATGATCCCACTTTTGATCTACCTTATAGTCATAGGAAGGCGTATTCAGTGGAGAGTTCTGTATGGATGTATGGTGGGAGGGCTGGTAGTCCACCTTATCACATTGGGAGGCCTGGGATACGTTGGCGCGTTGGAAGCCTTTTGGGAACAGTGCTTTCAGTTTAACACCCAGCTGTACTTCCCTGAGCAAACTCTCTTGAGTAGGATAGACGCTTTTTTCACTGAGGTTTTGTTTGGGCAGAAACGATTTATGGTTTTCTATCCAGTCTTCTTGCTCAGTGTATTTCCTCTAGGAGAATGGTTTTGGAGGAAACAAGTCCTTTCCCCCAGGTATGTAAGCTTAATAGCAGCCCTCTTTCTCCAACTCTTTTCTTCCTCCTTGAGTGGATGGACATATGCGCATTATTTTCTGGCTTGGGTACCCTTATGGGTGGGTCTGCTTTGGCATATGCTTTTCAGGCTAGACCAGCTTTGGCTAAAAATATCCTTATTTACCTACCTGGGCATCTTTCTATTGCTGAAAGTAGGGGTATTCTCCCAAGCTACTTCTTATCAGCATAATCCAGATATTTTTCAGCAGCTCCAGTCTGTTCGTGGGCAGAAGGGGCAGGTATATACCTTCCAGACCTCTTATTTGGCCTACAACTCGGATTTAGCCATTATGTCTCCTTCACCCTATGTCCTAAGTCATTATTTTCGCTTTGAGGGCTTTGATCCCACTGGAGAAAAATTTGATCAATTACTGGCAGATATAGATAGGGCTAACTGCCAGTTTATCTTTCATAATCCACATCCTCTTATTGTCTTTGCTCCCTTATATGAAGATAAACTACAGGCTTTTCTGGAGAATAAGTATGAGGAGATATTTCACGTTGAAGACGGACCTATTCTCTACAGGAGAAAGCCTTATACTTATAAAGACTGATATTACCACTCTAATCTCAGGCTGAGGTTGAGGGTCCTGTCTAACAGGCTAGTCTCTGAGCCTATGACAGAACCATTGGTTTGTTGGTCATCTGTAATGGAATAGGTGTATTGGAGGTATTTGATATTACTCCTGTCTAGCAGGTTATAGACATTGGCTCCTAAAACGGCGTTCACTTCCTTAATGGGGATTTTATAGCTAAGCCCCAGATCCACCCTATGGTAGTCCGGGATTCTACGAATCCTGTCATTAGGGTTTATGATTACCCGTTCTAGTCTCCTGGTCAGTAGAGAAAAGTCTGTGTAAGGTCTTCCACTTGCGAAGGTGTACCCTAAATCCAGCTGGAACACCTTCCATGATAGCTGGTTCATCCATGATAGCTGATGCCTTCTATCATTTTGAGCAGGGAAGGTCGTATTATTAGCTATTTGGGGAAACTCATTAGTGGTTTTACTTAGGGTGTATGCAAGGAAGGTTTGGTATAGGTCTACATCCAGGTTTATCAGGGCATCTATGCCTATAGCTCTTCCTGTACCCACAAAAGCCTGATAGGGTGTCTGGGCCACCGGTGAGGCTCTGTCTTCTCTGAAACCTGGAATCACCTGGGCATACTCAATGACATTATCCATATCCTTTATATAGGCCTCCAGATCTACGGTCCATGGGCCTTTTCTGAAGGTAGTCCCCAGCATATACGTAGAAGACTTCCCTACCGGGAAGGTATTATCATCTGCCATGAGCCAGAAAGGAACGCTTTGGCCTAGGCGATTTTCATGTATGCTCTGACGTACAAATTGGTAGTTTTGGCTGAGGGCAGCTTTTAGGCTTAGATGGTCAGATAAGCTGTATTTGCCGGTTATCCGGGGTACCCAATATGCCTTGGAAGTAGGCTCATAGTAGGTAAGTCTGGTCCCCAGGCTCAGCTCCCATTTATAGCCCTCTTTCAGCACATAGCGGGCAAAGCCATGATACTCATTGGCCATAAGGCTTCCCTTTAAAGTGGTATCCACCTCTGTCTTGAAGAAATAAATGTTGTCATGCTGAGTGATACCACCCCCTACTTCTAGCAGATCATCTTGACCACTTTGGTACCTAAGGGTAAGGTTCCCACCTACATCATTGATACTATTTTTTCTTTCATTGGAGAAAATATCTACTTTATCCTGAGCTATTCCTGCTCTTATCAAGGAGGAAAATATGCTCGCATCATTTTCATAAGAGGTGATGAATATGCGGGAATCTAGGCTCCAATCTCTCCCCAGCTGAACGTTCAAGTTTAAGGCTGCTCCTTCATTTGTCCATATTTCCAGGTTTTTAAATAACTCAGTATTTATGATGCCTCCGGATCGTATCTTGGTTCTATACGTTAAGTCGTAAGAATTATCAAAGTCGTCTCTGCCTCTAAAGTAGTTAAGGCTTAAAGTGGTTTGGGAAGAGGGCTGTATGAGTAGCTTGGCATTTATATCATAGAACTGGTAGATAGGCTGGTTATCTATCAGCTTATCTCTACTGTCTGCCTGGAACTCATTTATCCTAAAGTCGGCCTCCGAGCCCCTAAGTCTTTCAAATAGGGCTGACTGGGCAGCATTTTGGTAGGTTGTTCTCCCACCTAGCACTAGTGCGGCTTTATTCCCTAAGGGGATACCTAATTGTAGGGAGGAGGTAAGGGTATTGATATCAGCGTTTCCACTAAATCCTTTTACATTTTCTTCAGACCTCAGGAGGACCATTCCTCCGGTTTTTCCTCCATATTCAATGGGAAGGGAGTTTTTATGTAGCTCCACTTCATGTACATAATCACTATTGATCCCACTAAATATTCCGTAGAAGTGAGAGGAGTGATACAGGGGGATACCATCTAATACCACCAGTGTCTCATTCCCTTCACTTCCCCTGATGCTGATTTCTGAATTTGCATCATCTATGGCAAAAATTCCTGGTAGTTGCTGGAGGTTTCTGAATAAATCATTCCCGAACATACCTGGACTCAAAGAGTTCTGTATCCCCCTTTCTGAAATGGCTAATTGATGGGTGGGGATGAAGGCGGGTGCATGTTCTTCTATAGAGATGGGGGTAATGCTAAGTGGTTTACTTTTAAGGGCTACCTGCGGGTCATTTCTCAGTGCCTGAACCTCTTTTTTTATGGTTTGATAGCCGAGGTTACGGATGATCACGTCTTCTTTTAGGTCATTGGCAGGGATGGTAAGGGTAAACATTCCTGCTTCATCTGTAAGGGTACCTATCTGCTTATTGGGGAGATATACGGCGACCTGGGAGAGAGGGGTATCACTGTCTTCATCTGTCACCATTCCGCTGATTTGGATGAATCTTGGCTGTGGGGTGTAATTTTCTCTTACCTGAAGAAGAATTTGATTTTCCTTTAGTTTGAAGGAAACCCCGGAATTAACAAACAGCTGAGTAAGAAAGGGCTTAAGTTGATTCTCACGTATAGTAACAGGACCTAAACTTACTCTTTCTATGGCGGAAGTAGGGTAGGAGAATGAGATACCATACTCCTCAGATAGGGTGGTAACTACCTTCAGAGCGTTAGTGGGGGCAGATAATCGTAATGCGTAGCCCTGACCTGTCTGCCCTGCTAAGGGAGCAAATAGGCAGATCATGCTGACTAGTAAGCAGACCTTTAACACACCTCTCATGAACTACTACTCTTCAGAATTAGTGATAATAACGAGCTTTTCTTTTAGGTTAATGTCGTACTCAAGTTTCATGGTGAAGCAGACATTATCCAGGGCATCTTCCAGGCTCCTACCATTGAAGAACCCTCTGTAAAGGGAATCTTTACGGTCAGTTTGAATGTCAACCTTCACACCAAACTGTCTCTCTATCTCTTTGAAGGCTTCAGACACAGGCTCATTGGTAAAGGAGTACACATCCTGCATCCAGCCATCAGGATTTCTGTTCCCGGTAGAATCTTTAATTAGTGTTCCTGATCCATCCAGGTAGGCATATTCTCCTGGGTTGAGGATGATTTTTTGCTTTAAGTGGGAAACTTCTACTTTTCCGGTTATACAAGCTACCTTGAACCTCTCTTCCCGCTGGAATACATTAAAACTTGTTCCCAACACTTGTACATCTCCCTGATCCGTTTCTACCCTAAAGGGACTTCCCTCTGTAACATCAAAGAAAGCTTCTCCTTCCAGAAATAAGGTTCTGTTGTCTGCCCAGTTAGTGGTATCTAATACCAGGGTACTAGTGGCGTTCAGGGTAACTAATGACTGGTCAGGTAATGGGTAGTCTAAATGTACAGCATTAAGGGTTTCTATCTTAATGTTATCAGGCATAAGGAAGGTGAACAGCATAATAGCGAGGAGGCTAGCTGCAGCAGAGATCCCCAAGATAGGATACAGATACTTAGGAGTCTTCCACTTAGTTAAAAGAGCTTCCTCTTTCTTGGGGATGACTTTTTCTCTATGTTCCGGCATGATAGACTTGACTTTAGGGGCATCCTTTACCACCTGAGGGGTAGGATTCTCCTTTACTTTTTCAAGTACGCCTGGCGTCACTAGTGGCTTTTCATCTGCTGATTCATCCAGGGCCTGGTCAATTTTACTCCAAAGGGCCTGGGTATTTATGGCATTCATATTAGGCTCTTTGAATACCATAGCCTGGACAAGGGTTTTTGCCTGCTGAATGTCTTCAATCTTATCCGGGTTCTGGGCTAGCCAGTTGGTCCAGCGCTCCTTATCCTGAGGGGCATTCCCTTTTACCCAGTTGATGAAGGACGCATCAGCTGCAAAATCTGAGACTTTATATGTTTTGTATTGGTCCTTCATACCTATTGTATTTAGTTATTCCCAAATAATTCGTCTAAATATTGGTTTCTGCTCAGCCTTCCATATGCATTAATGCATCCTGATTCACCGCTATTCATCATGCTGACACATAAACCGTTTTCACTTGTTGTATTGTCGTGTGGTCTTCCTAAGAAACAGTGTCCTAATTCATGAAAGACCACAAATTCTCTTTCATATGTATCTGATCTATTCCAGTAATCTATATCTATGCTTACTACTGGAGGGGCGTCTGCATAATAAGCGCATTGCCCGGCTATGTTCCCCTCAAACTCAGTAAAAGTGCCTTCCACAGGATTCTCCTCATAGTTTACTATCACTCCTCTGATGGCCGCCTCTTCCTGGAAAGACTGAAAATACTGTATTAACTCGCTGTCCACTGTATTGGTAGGCTCTTCTTCCTTTTCACAAGCTGAGAATCCTATCCATACTATCCCTATGAGTAAGATGATATTGCCTCGCTGCATACTGTTTTCTCATATAAGGCTGTATGACGCAGTTTGTACTCATAGGTTTCCTAAAAAGTATATAATAAGTCCCCAGAATAGTAATTCCCTTAAGCTGGAGACAGCCCTAAATACAAGGTTTCTTACTGACTGATAATTAATACCCATGGCCTCAGCTATATCACCATAGTCCATATCCTGATAGTATTTCAGGTATATGGCTTCCTTCTGTCTATCTGATAGCGATTGAAAGGCCGTCTGAATTTTTTTCAGTTGTTCTTCAGAGTGCTCATCCTGAATCATGAGTTGTTCTATGTCCAGGTCTACTTGAAAGTCATAGGTATCTGGTTCCAGGTCTGCCTGGTGCAGCTGGTACTTATTTATTTTTTTAATCAGTTTCCTCCTGAGGGAAACCATGAGGTAGGGCCTGATACTGGACGTATTTCCCAGGCCTTCTCGGTTTTTCCAAAGCTCAATAAATAAATCCTGTAAGCAATCTTCTATAAGCTGTATGTCCTGTGAGAATCTGTATCCATAGCGGATTAGGTGCTCTACATGATCCTTATATATGCGTTCAAGGGAGGATTTATTACCGTTTTTCAGAGCTTGCCATAGATCATGGTCATTCATATATCATTACAACGTAGCTTGAACAAAAACTAGTTCAATCAATGAGTTAGCTAATTTATTTAATTTTTTTTTAGTACACCTGAGTACAAATCATGATTACCTGACTTAGGGTAGTGTAAACAATAACAAAAAGGAATCAAAAAAGGAATCATGATGAAAGTATTATTGAAATCGAGTTTACTCCTAGCTTTATTCGCCTCCCTGGTATTTGTGGCTTGTGAAGAAGAATCCGTTGAAAGTGCTGCTGACGTAGTAGCGGTAGAAAACTATGTAGAAGCTTCTGTAGTAAGCCTACAAGATAGTGCTCAGTGTGGAAGACATGGTTGTTTTGAACTAGTATTTCCTCTTTCTATTTCTTTTCCAGACGGAACAGTAGAAGAGGTAGCAGATTATGATGAGCTAAAGTCTGTGATCAGAAGCTGGAAAGAAGCTAATCCAGATGCTGAAGAAAGACCCGCCTTTGTATATCCCATAGAAGTGATCAGTGAAGATGGAGAAGTCATTACCATAGAGAATGGAGAAGAGCTTAGAGAATTACGTAAGGAATGTGGTCGTGGCTTCCGTGATCGTGTAAAGAAGTGGAGAAAATTTGGTAGACCGTGTTTTGACATTGTATTTCCGGTTACCCTGGAGTTCCCAGATGAGACTACCCAGACAGTAGCAGATCGTGCGGAGCTTAAGCAAGCAGTAAGAACGTGGAAGAGTGAAAACCCAGGTGCTACTGGCCGTCCTGTACTGACCTTCCCCATCACAGTAGAATTTGAGGATGGAACTACCCAAACTATAGAAACCATAGAAGACCTAAGGGACTTAAAAGATACTTGCCAGGAAGCAAGTGATGATGAAAATAACTAGTCCTGCTTATACTTAGTGTGTGATGTGTCTGTTAATTGAGTGCAAATTTCGGACTGATTTATAAGGCGTTCAATTAATCTTCCTCTCTATGCCATCCAGTTGCTGTAGGCGCTGGATGGTTTTTTCTGATTGGCTAGTAAGGTCAGTTGTTCCATAAGGGATAATAGCCATTTAATCACTACTTAAGCGTTGGAAACAGGTACTTTTGCTCTTCTCTCTTCCCTGGCTTTAGCCTTGGCTAGTGCGCTCTCCCTGGCTTTAGCCTCTTCCTTTTCTACGGCTAGTCTGATCCGGTATACAAAAACATACCAGGCAAGCGCCCATACAACGGCCCAACCCAGGGTAACATATATTACAGTAGCCACGGAGGCCTGGTAGCGGGTAAAAAGGAAGGAGTACATAAAAAACTTCATCAGGAGAACAAAAGCCCAATTCACGTATTTCCACCTTCCCAGTCTCTGAGCCTGTTTTTGCTTGTCTCTTTTTACTTTCCGTTTTAGGCTGATCCAAATCCCTGTTAAGACGAGACCGGAAATGGCCAATCCCCCAAAAAACCATAGAATTTTGGTAGCCAGCCCTCCCCAAAAACCGAAGTGGAGGGGATCAGCAATATCATTCAGCCAGGTAACAGTAGCCGTTTCTTCAGCCCGTTGGACTTTAATCACCTTGTAGGTAAGGGGGTGTAGGTATACTCTGTTAGCTCTATTTCTCACCAAAGGGACATGGCTAGTACCTGTAAGGTAGATAGCACGATCATTTCTGGAAGGAGGGCTAATGGTATTTACTTGAAGGCCAGGAATGACTTCCTGGGCGGCAGCTATGGCTTTATCATAGTCTATGGTATAGGAAATACTGGCGAAGGCTACAGAATCAGCAATAGGCACCTCAAGCTTAGGCGCCCTGGTGTTAGCTATTCTGCTTATATTTCCCGTATTAGTCCGCTCCAGAAAATACCATACGCCCGTAATGGAGAATAACAGGACAAAAGGAATAGACCATAGCCCTACCGTTCTGTGGAGACTTCTGAATAGAACTACAGCCCCTTTACCTTTTTTCAGTTCGAGAAATTTTTGGTACCACTTTTTATAAAAAACCAGGGCGGTGCTCAGCGCAAATAACAGGAGAAAGGCAAAGGTAAGTACCGTAAAGTGACCTACCTGGAAGGGGATGAATAAGTAGTAATGAAGATCGCGAAAGAATCTCCTGAAGGTGAGATTTGTACTGCCCTGGATTTCTCCTGTATACTGATTCACAAACACATAGGTTCTATGCCCATCTTGATTGACATACACCATGTCAGATGCATAGGGAACTTCCAACCTGGACCACAACGTAATCTTACCCTCAGGATATTGTGCTCTTAAAGCTTCTACAGTAGGATTTCTAGGTGCAAAAGTATCTTGCACCTCCACGCGGGTACCCGGAAAAAACAGCCAATCCATCTCTGTACTGAGGGTGGCCAGGGTACCAGAAAAGCATACTATAAAAAATAGTATGCTTAACTTAATTCCTATCCAACTATGTACGGCAAAAAAAGTCTTTTTATTAATCTTCATTATAGCTTAGAAGGTGTAGGAAATACTGAGCAGGTAATTCCTGGGTGCTCCAGGGAATAATCTAACAAAACTATATCCCCCAACCCAATGTGTCTTATCAAAGACGTTATTGAGTGTGAAGGCTAGTTTTACCTTATTCACCTTATAAGATGCACCCATGTCCCACACATTATAAGAAGGGAGCACTACTGCTTCCTCAAAGGTATTTCTCTCCGTAACAAAGTTAGTCCCTATATTAAAGTTAAGTCCTTCCAGGAACCCGTTAGTTACGGCATAGTTAGCAAACATTCCACCTGAGTGCTGAGGAGCGTTTTCTTTGGTTCTTCCTATTTCACTCTCCTCATCACTCTCTGCTATAACTGCATCATTAAAGGCATAGTTGGCTGTTATACTCAGATTATTCCCGATTTTACCGTTTACATCTATTTCAAACCCGTCAGAGGTTTCTCCTCCACGCTGGGTAAGGAGGCCAGTGTTAGGATCAGTAATCAGGATATTTTGGTTTTCAATGGCGTAGATAGCGAGGTTAATAGCTAATCTGTCTCCAAAGAAGGTACCTTTAGCTCCTACCTCATACATGACGCCTGTTAGTGGATCAAAGGGACCCCCAACTGCTTCTACTAGCTGTGCAGGATTCTGTGGCTGGAAACTCTCTGTGTAAGTAGCATATAGGTTTATGTTATCATTAATGCCATAAATAAGCCCTATTCTAGGTAGGAACTTATCCTGCTCTCTGGTTTCTTCTCCAGGCTGATCATAGTTCAATACATCCACATAAAACTCCTGTCTCAGTCCTAGCAAGGCCTGGAATCTCCCTACCTTAATCTGGTCCTGGATGTAAATCCCTTGAGAATAAAAACGAGTGGCAGCAAATTCATTTCTTCCCAGAATATAATCACTAGGATAGCCCAATAAGTAAGTAGGGTCTTCCAGGTTAAAGTGAGGAATATTAGGCTTAGGATTACCATTCTCAAAAATAAATCTCTCCGGCGCAGAGGGATCATAGGTAGCTAGTCCACCGTCTACGGTTCTGTAAATGGCACCGCTACTAGTAAAGATACCAGCTCCTCCTATAGGCCTGATATTTTGCACAAAGTCATATCCAAACAGAACTTTATGTTCAATAGGGCCCGTGGTTGTATTCCACACAAAATAAGCGGTTAAGTTATCCGTAGTCTGCTTTTGCTCCCTGGCAGAAATACGCATACCCATAAGGGTCGGAATCTGATCCCCATTAGCGTCTACGGCAAATCTGTTAGAGGTTCTATGCTCAAATAAATCTTCCTGATAGGTATATCTCATATAGGAAGCATTGAAAGAGAAGTTATCAGAAAACTGATGGTTCAGGGATAATGTACTGAAGGCTACATTGGTTTTGTGGTAGTCATTGGCTGCTCCTATAGCAAAAGAGATAGGAGTAGAATTCAGGTCTGTACCTGCAGAAGCACCAAAGATGGGCTGTCCTCTGTCCAGCTTACCGTCAAAATTAGTGAGCACCAGGTCAAAGTTAATTCTCGTCTTTTCAGTAGGAAGGAAAGAAATAGAGGGTGCTACCATGAAGGACTTAAATTCTTGCAGATCTCTAAAATCTTCAGAATTATCATAGCCAAGATTTAGGCGATATAGGAGTGTTTTAGACTCATTTAAGGGACCTGTAAAGTCCAGCGTAGATCTAAGTGTATTAAAGCTACCTGTGGTAAAGGTTACGGCCTTTCTTTCTTCAAACAGCGGCTTCTTAGTTACTCTGTTCATGGTGCCGCCCGGAGATGAATTACCGAAAATCGCAGAGGCAGGTCCCTTGATAACCTCTATTCTTTCCAGGTTAGCCGTAATGATTTGAGGCCCAAATAGTCCAATCACTCTTAGACCATTGATAAGTTCCTGCTGTGATCTGAATCCCCTGATGGTATAGTCATTATAAAAGGAGAATTGATTGATCCCACTAATGTTCTTGACCACATCATTCACGCGGTAGGCTTGTCTGTCAGCCATGACCTCCTTGGTTACATAGCTGATGGCCTGTGGCACGTCTTTCAGGGCAGTAGCTGTCTTGGTTCCTATGAATGAAATTTCATTGTCATAGCTAGTAGCTTCACGACCTGTGATTTCTACTGTTTGCAGGGAGAAAGGCGCCTCTCTTAAGATAAAGTTCACAGTGACAGTTTCTCCTCCTGCTACGGTAATAGCAGCTTCCTCATTTTCATATCCAATAAAGGTAGTAAGCAGCGTGTAGGTACCTGAGTTTACGCGCGTGATTTCATAGAATCCATCCTTATTGGTGGTACTTCCTTTAGCAGTACCTGATAAACTGATATTAGCGAAGGGAATGAGGTTCCCTGCCTGATCAGATACTGTACCTTGGATACTTCCTTGCTGTGCAAAGAGGGCACCCATAGACATAAGTAAAAGTAGGGTTGATAATAGGTTTCTCATGGTTATCCTTATTTAGACTTAGTATAAATAACGATCAAAAGTATGGAGGGAGGGAAGACTTACCAAGCATTAGTATAAGAATTCAACTATATGAGTGAAAAATACCTAAGCTTAGGTAATTAAATACCTAATATGCTGATAGATAGTTAATTAAGATTGGTAGGAAACTTCTTTAAAACAGGATTGTTTGAGAAAATGAAAGAAAATTATCTCTGAGATTTACTAGAATACATCCCCATTCCAGGGGGGAGTATAACGGCCAGTCCGCACGGCTTTTTTTCTTTCAAATAAGTCTTTTTGCCTGTAAAGTTCTTCGACAGCTAATCGACTTTGAAAAATTATTCATCTTACTGCAAAGGTGGATGTAGGCGCCCTCCAGGTCCTATGTCAGCTGGAGTAGCTAGTCCATAGTTTCTATGAGGCCGCCATTCGGGAGGAGGGATGCTGGCAGAGGGTAGTGGGTAGCCTGTAGATAGGCGCTACCCCCAGGAATATGCCCCACTGGTATCCTTCCTAAAAATGAATACCAGTGGGAAAATACGTACCTAATTTCATTCTCCTAAAAGAGGGAATTATAATGCCCCAAATGACAGTCCCAGTCTTACGAAGAAAGATCTACCTACATTGATTAATTGAGAATCTCCCACAGTACTGTGAGCCCCTCCCTGGCCTACAAAGGAAACATCTGTGGTATCCAGTAGATTCTTTCCCCCTACTACCAGCAGGATTCTGTCTTGCCAGAAATTTTTACTGAGGGTGGCATTAATGAGATGGTAGTCACCTACAAATCCTTCCTGAAGTTGGTCAGCCTCGTTCACAAAAAACTGGATTTGTTTACCAATAAATCTGTGGGTCAGAATGAGGCGAGTGTTAATAGTAGGAATATTAAACTGAAGTTCATTCTGCATTTCTGACAGACCTACAAATCTGTCAGAATCATAGGAATCAGCAAACTGATTGAGCAGACGTGTATGGGCAAAGCCTGATTTTAGGGTAAACCTATCTGCCAACTGATAGCTCAGCTGTAGATTAACACCATGGGTCTCATAGGTATCTATGTTCTGGTAGTTGAATTTTGAGGGCTCAAAGGCTGCCAGGACAATCCTGTTAGTGATATTATTATAGAAGAATCTGGCTTTAGCTGTGAAAGAACTCACATCTGATAAGGATTCAGTAAACTCAACGGAGGTAGTAATATTTTCTGAATTCTCAGCTTCTAGTTCAGGGTTTCCTATAATATAATGGTTGATATCAATGAAATTAAAATGCAGTTCTTTTATGTCAGGAGCCCTAAAGCCCTGGGCATAGCTGGCCCTAATCTGTGTATTAGCTACGGGTTTCCACAGCAGGTGGAAGGAAGGAATGAGGGGGTGGTCAAACTTAGAATTATTTCCCCACCTGAGGCTAGCCATTAGGTTTAATTCCTGAGTAGGAGAAAAGTTAATACTTCCCCATAAAGCATGGTTTTCTAATTCGGTTTCATTAAAGCCGGCTGAGGTAGAGTCTACAATCCTACCTCCTGTCCCTGTTTCTCTCAAGTACTCTAAGCCGATCTGGCCATTCCACTTACCATTGAAGGCAGTGCTTAACATACTCCTTTGTAGGAGGGCTGTAAATGTGGAGGTGTCATTACCTGCTGGGACTACATAGGCGCTATCTAACTCTATATCTAGTCTCTCTGAATAGCTAGACCGTTCAAAGTTGTTATAGCCGGTAGTAGAGTTTAAATACCAATTTTTACCCAGGTAGCCCTCTAATTGGAAGCTGTGATCACTCCTGATAGTATTGAGAATTTCATCTATATGGTAAGGCCTGAATGTAGGTCTTCTAACTTCTCCTAACAGCCTCAGTTCTTCATCAAAGTGCCTGTAACCATACCCAATGGTTAGAGAGTCAGTAATATTGAATCTGACTTTCCCTTCTATACCGTACTGCTCCTTAGGATTCCATGGATTTTTTTTAGCTCTGATAGTAGTACCATTATTCAGGGTCTGGGTTTCATAAATTCTCAGGCTATCGTCTGGTGCAAACTGGCTATCAAATCTACTTCCTGTTACACTTATAAAGAGTCTGTCCAGGCGGGAGGAGAGGGTAAGAGAGTTATTCCATATTCCTAGTGTCTCATACTGGTTTTCAGCTTGGACACGTACTTTCTCTAGTTGAGATTTTTTGGTGATAATATTAATGACCCCTCCAGATGCATTACTTCCATACTGAGCGGACATAGCCCCTTCTATAATTTCAATTCTCTCCACATTGGCGAGTAGTACCTGGGACAGGTCTATATCTCCGCCTACTCTCCCTATCATGGGAATACCATCTATGAGAATCTGAATATTTTGACCACCTATCCCTTGAATATTAAGGCCACTTCCCAGAATCAGATCATTACTGACCCGCAGGTTCAGTTCATTGGTAAGCACTTCCGCCAGGTTATTGAACCCTTGTTTACGGATGTTTTCCGCCTTTAACACCCTCACCTCATGCACAGCATTTTTATAGTGAGTAGGAGCATACTGTGCAGTAATGACCACATCCTCTAGTTCTGAGGCTTGGTAAACGGTGTCAGATGATATGGGTTGTGCGAATAGGCTACCGCAGAATATCAATAATGCTATGATGGAAAGTCTCATAGGAGTATAAGGGTTAGTTGACAGTTTCTAATGTTGTGTGTTGAATATCTTCAATGATTTGTCGCCAGCTATCAAGCTCAGGTATCCCGGGCTTTCTGGCACCGAAGAAGTACACAATGAGTTGGCCGTTCTTATCAAATAATTCCAGGCTGGTCACAATCCCATCTTCAGTAGGCTTCTTAATAATCCAGCTTTCATGTACTTCTGGCAGGTTCAGGTGTAGGTTGAACTTAGGGTCCATCACATTGTACCATTCTCCATAGAATTTCAGGTTTTTTACCTCACCCGTATGGATTTGTATACATCCTTTAGAGTGAAGAAAGCACATAATGGAAACCCCTCTTTCTGATGCTAAGCTCAGCATCCTTACTACAGCTTGGTTATCTATTTTCATAGAGTGGTCCTCAGGGGCTAGCCTGAAGGCCTGGGTACGGCTAAGCTCATGTTTCCTCAGCAGCGGGAAGAAGTCATGGGTATCTTTTAGGGTTAGCCATTCTTGTTGAAAACCGTCCACGTCAATTTCAGAATCAGCGAGTTCTGTTTTCGTTTCTACTTCACTATGATCCACATCTGTAAGCGGGAGCTGTTCAGGACATAGGTATTTTTCCACTAATCCATGGTATGCCTCTACTTCAGACTTAGGCGTGGTATAAATCTTATGAACGGCTTCCCCTCTGGCATTGAAAAACTGAAATCCGTGTAAATCCTTGCCTTTCTCCCTCTTCATGGTAACGGCAAAGGCATATTTCCACTGATCCATGAAAAAGCGTAGGTCTATATCAGGATTTACGGCTACGCCCATATTTCCATGACCTGTGAAGAACTTAATGTTATCATACACCCCTTTGCGTTCATGTACGCAATATTCATTTCTGGTAAGGGCCATGACGTAACCCATCTCTTTCACATCTAGTAGAAGTTCTTTCCAGTCGCCTTCCAGTCTTACAATATGCTCTCCCAACTGGATACCCAGGAGTTCTGCTTCGCTAATGCCCATTTTGTGGGCCAGGTCTCTGCTTCTCAGCCTAGGCTCAGCTTGTTTCAGGGCTTGTAGTTCTTGTTGAAGTGTTGTTAGTGTTCTCATAATGGTAATGCTGTTACTTGTGGACATCCCAGAATAGGGTGTGTATGAATAATGGCATTAATGTCTAAGGTATCTTTCAAGATATCTGGCTGTAAAATGTGGGTTGGGGTTCCACTGTGGGTGATGATCCCTTCCTTCATGGTGAGTAGCGTATCTGCAAAAAGGGCAGCCAAATTAATATCATGCATCACGGTAAAGACGCCTATGTTATATTTTTGGATAAGGGTCTTGACTAGCTCTATTAGCTTGTGTTGCTGATTTAGGTCCAGGCTGGCTGTAGGCTCATCCAGAAAGAGATACTTATTCTCTATTTTATCTGGATCAGCTAATAGTTGGGTGAGGCATTTAGCCAGTAGGACTCTCTTTTGTTCCCCCCCTGATAGGGTACTGAAACTTCTCTCCAGGAAGTCAAGCATCTCCACTTCCTCGAGGGCCATGGTTACCTGTTCTTTAACTTCACGCTTTGTGAGGGCATTCCCATAAGCATAGGTACCCATCTCCACTACTTGTTTTACCGTGAGGGCAAAGTTTAGGCTGATCTGCTGAGACAAGACGGCCCGGTAAGCAGCCAGATCCTTAAGTTTTATTTTTCTAAGATGCTTATTTTCCCATATCACCTCACCTGAAAGAAACTTGTGTCTGCCACAGATAGCATCTAACAGAGTGGATTTACCGGCACCATTTTTTCCGATTAGCACACACACTTTTCCAGGTATAATGTGGAATGATGCATCATGCACTATCACTTTATTTCCTCGCTTAACCTGTATGTGCCTTACTTCTATCATAGCATAAACTGCTGTCTCTGTGTCTTGATAAGTATCCAAAGAAAGAAGGGGGCCCCTACCATAGCTGAGAGTATTCCTATGGGCAGTTCACCCGGTGCAATAATGGTTCTGGCGATGGTATCTGCCAGGATCATAAATATAGCACCTAGCAGGGAAGAACTTATTAGCAAATATCTATAATCTGTTCCTTTCAGCAGGCGAATCAGATGGGGGATGACCAGGCCTATAAATCCTATCAGCCCACTTACTGAAATACAAACGCCAACAATGAGTGCCGCCAATAAGATCACCCTGGATTTTACTTTTTCTACTTCTATCCCTAAGTATATGGCTTCTTTTTCTCCTAGTAAAATGGCATTGAAAGCCTGAGAAAAGGAGACCAGAATCACACTTCCTATGCAAATAATAGGAGCAGCAATCATCACTTGAGGCCAACTGGCACCACTCACACTCCCTAGCGTCCAGAAGGTGATATCCCGGAGTTGCTGATCGTTAGACATATTGATAAATAAGCCTGAGATAGCAGCGGCAAATGCGGAGATGGCTATTCCTGCTAACAGCATAGTCATGATGGATGTTTCTCCCCCTCTTCTGGAAAGGGCATATACTAAATAAGTAGTAGTCAATCCCCCTAAGAAGGCAAAAACGCTAAGAGAGAGGGTCTGAAACCACAAGCCTAGCGTTGCCATCCAAGCCCCTCCAATCACTATGGAAAAGACCGCAAATAGCATAGAGCCACTGGTTACGCCTATCAAGGAGGGATCTGCTAATGGGTTTCTAAACAGCCCTTGGATAGCAGCACCAGATATGGCCAAGCCAGCCCCTATCAGTCCCGCAAGAATAATCCTGGGGAGCCGTATGTGAAAGAGTAAATATGCGTGAACGCTTTGTTCCGCAGCAGAAAAATAATTGATAAATGCTTCCCAGATTTCAACCATTGCCAGGTCATAAGCCCCAATAAATAAGGCTGAAAAGGCACTTAGCCCTAGTAAAGTCAAAAGACCCGGAAGGGACAGGACCCATCTGGAAGCTATCTGCGTCATATTTCCTGTAGTTTGGTAGCTAGTTCTAAGGCGGCTTTTCCTACTCTAGGCCCAAAAGAGCTTAAGTAGTGGCCATCCATAGTTATGATTCTACTGTTTTTATAAGCAGGAACCTGCTCCATGCCATTTATCTGAGAAAGCCCCTCTTTCCCATCTAAACTGGCTAATCCACTGGTAAACATTAGGATTACCTCTGGAGAAGCCTCTATTAGGCTTTCAGGTGTAAGTGCCTGATATCCTTCGAATGAAGCAATAGAAAGCTCACCGCCTGATCTATTAACCATTTCAGCCGTAGATGTTCCCGTTCCAGAGATCATTAATCTTCCTAATCCCCTGGCATAGATAAATAGGACAGAAGGACGGCTCTCAACAGAATCCAGTATGCCTACTAACGCCAGGCTATCAGCCTGAATCTCTGCTTCAAGATTGGTGATAATTTCTTCATCCGTTTCTAAGACTTCTGCTATCACTTTAGCTGCTTTCACAGAATTATCAAAAGTGTAAGAAGTAGGTACCTCCACAATAGTTAGATTAGCAGCGCGGATCTGTTCCAAGGCTTTAGCCTGAGGGACCTGATCTGATTCTATGAAGATGATGTCCGGATTCATAGAAAGAATAGCTTCTGCATTTAACTGAGCCACATGTCCCATTCTAGGAATGCTGTCTATGGCTGGAGAAGGGTAGGTACTGGTAATATCTGTTCCTATGATTTTTTCCCCATGCCCCAGGGCAAAGAGTGTTTCTGTTAAAAAGCCACTTAGAGAAATGATTCGTTTCTCGCTTTCTGCAGGCGCCTCTTTTCCTTCCCCAGAAGGCGTACAACTGATGGTGAAAAGAAATGCGCTGATTAAGAGGGTTGTAATTACTGTTCTCATACTTTAGGTTTCAAAAAAAGGGAGGGCAGTCCCAAGAACTGCCCCCCACTGAGTTACACTCAACACTTTTAACGTAATATGTAAATAGGTTTAGTGATACTACTACTACCACGGCTAAGCGACACGTAGTATACTCCCTGTGGGAGATCTACGCTTAAACTTTTTATATTTTTCCCAGAAAGAACATTTATCTTCTCTTGGTAAATGGACTGACCTAGGTGGTTTCTGATGTCAAGTCTAGCTTCAGAAATATTCTGGCTTAGATCAAAGTCTACTGTGAATGCACCTGTAGATGGATTTGGGTATACCCTGTAAGAGGATACTTGCTCAAAGGTATTTCCGATAGAGGTGGAAGTGCTTATAACCCCTGCGAACGTACGCTTTAGGGCAGTTACACCCGTTCCAGATCCTTCAAAGTCAAGAAAAGTCAGTTTCCATACACTGTCAGAAGCAGCGGCCTTCACAAAAAATACTTTGTTAGGGATAGACCATGAGAAGGAACCTAGGTCAAAAGATTTCCAGTCATGTCCTATCAGGTAAAGTGTGGAGTCTGTTAGGCTGGCCTCATAGTCTGCAAAAGCAGTTGTTTCTGGATCCTCCACGTCATCTACCTGCGCTACTTGTACCCCTGTATTGGTGATAATACCTGTTACCATGTAATCCACACCAGGCGTATCTTCCAGGGGTGTCCAGTATCTGGTAAACGTCATATCCCAGCTTGCTGGCTCTAAGTCCATCACACTATCCTGCTCAATAGACAAATAGGCAAGGGTTTTCCCTGCAAAGTCGTCCTTATTGATGGTGTGCATCATTTCTTCTGTGTTATCAAGGTTTGCATACCTGACGGTGTATTCGCCTCCAGCCAGAGACATGATCTCAAATTTCTTATACGTGCCGCTTCTAAGCTTAACAAAAAATATTTTGCTAGAGCTTACAGTGTTATTTACAGGATTGTATGCACCCCATCCTAAATCGAATGGATCTTCTGGATTTAGCATAGCGTTAAATGCGCCTTGCGACCAGCTCACTTCTGGATTAAAAATCCTTTCAATAATATCCATAGTGTCGGCCGTCTCAAAGTCTGTAGCAACAGTAAAGAAGGCTTCTACCTCGGGAATAGGATTAGACCTGGAGTTATTCACTGCTTCATTTACAAATACGCTTGCATCAAATCTGTCTACAGAAAATGCCACGTCCCAGGTGGTGAGCGGGTAGGTTACAGATTCTCCTGTAGATAGTGAGTAAAATACCTGGTTACCATATCCTTCTCCCATACTGACGAGCTGTTCTTGCCCGAATGTTAGGAACGGGATGGCAAATAGGCAGATGTGTAGTAAAGCTTTCTTCATATTATCTTATTTAGACCAAGTATAAATTAGTGCTGCTAATGTAAGATCAAACTACTTGTAACCCAAGTAATTTGCATAGATATTTTTGAATATGAAGAGAAAATACCTAAGCCCTTGGCGAGCGAAAAATACTAACTACCTAATTTTAGGTAGTTATCTTAAAAATTAGGTATTTCATATGCGCATAATGGCTAACTGAGCTAAGCTACAAGGCATAGTATTTATGGATTTGCCGGGCTACAGCTAAGGCTGAAAGCTGGGTATTATCTATCTTAAGTATCTGTTTATCTGGAAATTCTCCAGGCAGAGAGTTCATCCTGTATATTTTCCCTCTTTGAAGCAGGATTTTTTCAGAATGGACCACATCTCTTTTAGAGGCTTTTTCTCTCAGGCGATTCTCTGTTTTATTTCTTTCCAGTCTTATCTTAAGATCAGCACTAAGCTCCACCAAGCAGATTTGAGCTCCAGCTTCCTTAAACACGTCCAAGATACCCTCTACATATTCCTCATCTTCTTTTAAATCAAATGCCCAAACCATGGTGAAGATGATCCCGGGAAGATCACTCTTAGCTACTTCCCGGAAAATCCCCATTCAGATCAAATCCACCAAGCGGGTAAAAGGGGGAGTGGAGAAATCAAAAAATGGATGGACCAGCTCTATGGACATATGATTATGAAAGAGCTTAAGCCCTGTGAGCTTGGCTAGTTCCTGTCCCACCGTCATTTTCCCTACGGCAGGTGGGCCTGTGATGAGTACGAATTTCATTTCTTGGGCCTACGCTTGTATACCATCTGGTAGAATATGGGCTCAAAGCCTTCTTTCTGGCAGAATGTGTGAACGGCTAAATTATTGACGGCCATCCGTAATTGTATGAAGCTAGCTCCTTTTTCATACATCCAGTTAGCGGCTGTCTGAAAAAGCTGTGTTCCTATCCCTTTCCGTTGGTAGGTATCTTTTACAATAGTTTCTGTAATGTACCCACCTGTTTCCTGGATGAGATGAGTAGGTTCCACGATTTGACAAGAAAGAAAGCCTGCTAACTCATTTTCTTCTTCTGCTAAGAAGAACTGATAATCCGGATCACCTATCCTCCTACTAATACTAGAGGAAGCTGTGATCTCTGCATCTTTATCAGTCCTGAGGAAAGGTACCTTATCTGACTGGCTTTCGAGAAATTCATTCCATAAGGGGATGATGCGATCTACGTCGCCAGGCTTAGCAACTCTGATAACAGAATCCATGTGTTTATATTTATAGTTCCCTGATAGGAGAAATCTTATGAGAATTCTCCAACTTTGGTCGGCATTGGAACAAGAGACAAGGCTATGGAAATGCTGTAATTACCTTATACGGAAATGAACGCAATAAGTATACTTAGAAAGCTCGGAATAGTAGAAGGGATCTCCTATCTCCTCCTGCTGGGCATAGCTATGCCCCTCAAATATATGGCTGATATGCCGTGGGCTGTTACTTACGTAGGCTGGGCGCACGGCTTACTATTTATGCTTTACCTGGTGACTGCGGCATGGGTTATTCTCAAGTATAAATGGCCCATTTTGAGATTCGTTGTGGCTTTTTTTGCCGCTCTCCTCCCCTTTGGTCCCTTTGTATGGGATAGATATTTGAAGCGGTATGAAGCTGATATGGAGGGCAAATAAATGGAACTTCCTATTCTCTTTCATGATGATCAGCTTATAGCCATACATAAGCCGGCAGGTCTTCTGGTTCATCAAACTAATTTGGACAGAGGAGAAGATAAAGATGCCATGCGCATGCTCAGAGATCAGATAGGGCGGTGGGTATATCCTGTCCATCGGCTAGATAAAGCTACTTCTGGGGTGCTAGTATTTGGGCTGAGTTCAGAGGCAGCTCGGCAGGCAGCTAAGCAGTTTGAAGAGCGAACAGTAGAGAAGCAGTACCTGGCAGTAGTCAGGGGATATACGCAGGAAGAAGCATTGATAGATTACCCACTAAAACCTTTATGGGAAAAGAAAAGAGGGAAACGCCTGAGCCAACCTAAACCTGCCCAGGATGCCCAAACCTATTACAAAAGAATAGCTACTACAGAGCTTCCGCATCCTGTGGGGAGGTATGAGACGGCTAGGTACTCCCTCATGATTCTTTCTCCTAAAACAGGCAGGAGTAGGCAGCTACGGAGGCATATGAAGCATATTTCCCATCCCATTCTGGGGGATCGTAGCCATGGGGACACTAAGCATAATGCTTTTATAGCTTCTTTCACAGGTAAGAGCAGGCTGATGCTGCACGCCCATAGTTTAGCTCTACTACACCCCTTGACTAACAAGCCACTGCTGATCACTGCTGGATTAGCTGATGAATTTCAACATGTCCTTTCTGTCTTGGGGCTAGATACAAAAGAAGGGTTCCAAAAGAACCCTCCTGATTAGCTATGAAAAAAATATGGTATAAGCTTATTAGCCTTTCTATCTCTTCCTGACAAATATATCTCCGTGGTGGGTTTGCAGGCTCATGGCATTTCCCCCTCCATTAATAGTCCCGGTGATTAATTCATCTACAGATACCCTATATACCCCATCCTCATTCTTCTCTCTATTGATACTTTGCTTTTTTAGTTCTACTTCAAAGCCTGAGAATATATCTCCCCGGTCTGTTCTCATCTTCAGATCTGCTTTTACAGAGGAGGGGATGCTAAGGTCTACGTCCCCATGGTAGGTAGTGAAAGCCATAGGCGTTTCATTATTCACTTCCTGGAAGCTTACCTTTATGTCTCCATGCCAGCTATTGGCTACCAGGGACCCGGAAATATCCTTAGCTGAAATGCCCCCGTGATGGGCATCTACTACTATTTCCCCATTGATGTCAGCTATAGCTACTGTCCCTATGTGATGGGTTTCTATTTCCAGGTCAAAATCTGAAGGAACTTCAATGATCAGGGCCACTGGATTAGAGGTATGCTCACTGTCTACAGAGACTTTATTATCTCTTTCTCTGATGTCCAGGTCTATACCTCCACCTGTTATGCGCTTCAGTCCATTCTTACTCTCCTCCGGTCCTTTACTTTTTTTACTGAGAGACTCATACTTTACCAGTACGTCTTCCCTATTAGTCCCCAAGACTGTGACGGTTCCTCTGTGGATATCCACTTTTAGCACCCCTCTCTTTCCTGTTTCTGAGAGGGGAATGTCTATGGATTTCTCCTGACTCTTTGCCTGTTCTGTAACCAGGCCTACTAATACCATACAGATGATGAATGCGATATTTTTCATGATCTTAATATAATTGAATTGTTTTGATTGCTGTTGATAACTATTCCTTAGCATAGACGTCTCCGTTATAGGTTTCAAAATGAAGGGCTACGGTACCTTTTCGGGAGGTGATGGAGGCTGTATTTTGGATCTTGTAAGCTATCCCAGTCCCTTCCTTGTCTTTTTGCTTTGTGATTTCTTGTTGTTGGTATTCCAGCTCGGGAATATTGGTAAAAAATTCTCCTCTACTAGAAAGGAAGGTCATTTTGGCGGCTACTCCTTTCTGGAAGCGGGTATAAATTTCTCCGTTGAAGGTCTTAAAGAAGGAGTCCCTGCTCGGATTTTGTTGGTAGTTGACGCTTATATCTCCATTAATGGTTTTGGTTCTTACTCTGCTGACCACATCTTCTAAAGAAATATCTCCATTCAGATTTTTGACATCCAGGGTCCCTTCCATTTTTTGGATCTGTATGTCCCCACTATTCATGGTAGAGATCATGAGATTAAGCTTCCTGGGGACCTTCAGGCTCACGTTCATCTGGTAAGCATACGTGGGTTCCCAGCTTGACTTTTCCCACCACTTGTTCCCCCACCAATTTTGGGTAGCAGGTTCTCGCCAAAAGTCATTATTGGATTCTTCTTCCGGAAGAACTATGTTTAGGAAGACAGTCTCTCCTTTTCTGACAAACTCAAAGCTAGGCTTATTAGCTTCATAATCCGGGAAGTTCAGGGCATAATCTGAAGGAATCAGTCTTACTTCCAGAGAAAGGGTAGGAGCATCTGTTCCCACTACTTTTACTGATCCGTTAAGGTTTTCGAATCTGAGTGTACTTACGCCTTGGGGGTCATAGGTCTGCCGGATATTTTCCTGCCCCAAGAGCTTAGAAAACAGGCATGGCAATACCAGCACATAGATAAACTTGCGTATAGATGTCATAACCGTAAAAATTATGTTGTTTACATGAGAACCTGAATGCTACTCTTAAGCTTCTCTTTAACCTCAGCTGTTGTTTTTTCTTCCGATAATAATTGCCGTAGAGCATCCACAGAACGCTTTTCCTGTAGGGCTACCATGACTTCTGCTATAGCCCACTGGACCAGGGGAGATTCCTGATAGGAGATGGTTTTGATGAGTCCCTCCCGGACTACGGCTTGGTCAGCATAGGGATATAATGCCTCCAGGGCTGCCAGTCTCACATTAGGATTATCATCCTGCTTCAAGGTTTCTAGCAAGGCAGAGGCTATCTGATCGCTTACCTGGGGCATGTCCCTGGTAAGCTGGACTGCTTTTAATCGTTCACCTGTTGACTCTTTATCTAGCAGGGTAAGCAGCATCATCTCCTTAACTTCTGTCAGTTCGTGCTCCAGCCGAGCTATTTCTCCTTTTTGCTGCTGATTTTGGAAGTACCAGGAAGTGAGCAGAATACTTATCCCTACAATGAGGACTGTATAAGCCATGCTGAAAGTAGGGGCAGGGGAGAGTACGTTTTTGAAGAATGTCCCTGCCTCCTTCAGAAAACTCTCTACAGCAGAAGGCGCTGGCTCCCGAATCAAAAGTGGCCTGAAAGGAACGGGTACCTCCTCTAGGACAGCTCCCAGCTTATGGTCTAGCTCGGCTAAGTCCGGCAAGTCTGTCAGCTGTATCAATCCTTCTTCCAGGTAGCTTTCTAATCTGCTTTCCTCCTGCTCTGTCAAGCTACCTCCCTTATACTGCTTTAAAATATAGACTATGTCTGCTTGTTGGTTCATATCAGACTCTGTTAGAAATATCTTTATAACTTTTTTGTAAGGCTTTTAGGGCCCTGTAAACTTTCACTTTAACAGCTCCTTCTGTGCAACCCAGGGTTTCTCCAATTTCTTTATAGGGTAATCCCTTCAGCTTACTCAAAATGAGTACCTCCTTTTTTTCTGCCTCCAGGCTGTTCAGGGCTATTCTCAGGAGGGTCAGTTCTTCTTCCTTTTCCAGCTTCTGCTGCTTACCGCCGCTCAGGATGGGAAGTTCTTCCCAGCTTTCAAGCTTAACCTCTTTTCTCTTTTGTTGCTTCTTATAGTGGTCATGGCTGACATTTCTCGCAATAGAGAACAACCATGGTTTAAAGCTTCCTTCCTCTTTGTACTTTGATTTGTACTTAACTACCCGCTCAAAAACATTCTGGATCAGGTCTTCACACACCTCAACATCTCTGTATAAATTATAGAAGAAGCTAAACAGAATGGGCCTGTACCGCTGATAAAGGGTGCCAAGTTCCTGTATATTACCTTCTTTGACTGCTTGCATAGCTTGCTGATCCGTAATAGTTTGACGCATGTGAGTGATCGTTCGGACAGGTAAACCGGGTGAATAGGGGAAGGTTACAGTCTCTTTCAAAAAAAATATCCAATTATACATTCAGCCATGTCAGCTACCTCCTAAACACTTATCATTACCCTACATGGAGAGGTAGGTGAATATAAATTCGTAAGTTTTTACGTGTTTTGTAACCTAAGTTAATCAACCATAACTAACATCAATCATGAAAAAGACGGCATTCATTTTCTTAGTGTGCTCAATATGGATATGTTTCACTGTGCAAGCGCAGGAGGCCTACCCCTATGAAGTGATTAAGGAGGGATCAGGAGAAAAGCCTACCATAGGGAAAGAAATAGGAACTAGCCTAAAAATTATGGGGACAGATGGAACCCTTTACTTTGACTCTGATATGATGATGATAGGTGCTGTTATGTATTCAGAGCTAACAGGGGAGAGTGAAGAAGATGCCGCTTATGAGCGGTCTATGATGCTCATGCCACTAGGGAGTGTGTACACCTTTCGGGTGCCAAAAGCTGAAATGAAGGAGGCACCTTTTTACAGCCAGATTGAAGGAGATGAGTTATTCATTGAAACGGCTATGCTGGAAATAAATGACATAAAACCTAATGGGGCCAGAATGATAGAAGACGTATTACGTGAGGAGGGCCTTATGGCTGCTAAGGCTAAAATGGCAGAACTCCTTCCCAAGAAAGGGGCTGAATTAAACCTTAGAGAGTGGGATATGAATGGCATAGGCTATGAGTTACTAGCAGAAGGAAAAGTGGAAGAGGCGGTAGCTATTTTTGCTATGAATGTGGAGATGTATCCAGGGTCAGCTAATGTGTATGATAGCCTGGGAGAAGCCTATCAAGCTATGGGAAATAAGGATGAGGCAGTTAAGCAGTACAAGAAGGCCTTAGAAATAGATGCTTCCTTTCAGTCATCTATTGACCACCTAAAAGCACTGGGAGAAGGAGAATAGAGTGCTTAGACTAGCATAAATCTTATGTGTAAGGAGTAGATGTAGCTAACATCTGCTCCTTTTCTGGTATAAGAATAAGGATTGTCCTCTAATTTTATAGGCACATTATCCATCATTTTGTGCAGGTAAATAGTTAGAAAAATTGTAACTTATAAGAAAGAGCTACCTACGCCATGAACCCTTTCTCTAACCAGACCCCTATCCTTACACGCATGCTTATGTGGGGAATGCCAGGGGTATTGATGGTTATCGTATTAGCATGTAGTAGCTTAACCACCAAAGAACTCTCTGCTTCAGCTGAGGGCGTGAGCTATAACTTTGACGTAAGACCCATCCTTTCTGATAAGTGTTTTGCCTGTCATGGCCCTGACGCTGGCCAGCGGAAAGCAGATTTACGGCTGGATACGCCTGAAGGGGCCTTTGCTGCCTTGAAGGATCAGCCTAACGCCTTTGCCATCATAAAGGGTGATACGGAACACTCTGAACTGGTGAAAAGGATCATTTCTGATGACCCTACTGATGTCATGCCCCCACCTGAGTCCAATCTTACACTCACGGTAGAAGAGATTGAGACCCTAACCACCTGGATTGAACAGGGAGCTGAATACCAAAAACATTGGGCCTTTATTCCGCCTGCCAAAGAAGAGGTACAAATGGTGGAAGTCCCCTGGGCCAATAATGAAATAGATTACTTTATCTACCAGAAAATGAGAGCTAATGGCCTTTCTCCTAATGAGGAAAGCGGAAAAGCTAGGCTCCTGAAAAAGCTCTCTATGGATCTTACTGGCTTGCCGCCTACCCTGGAGATGCAGAATAATTTCCTTACAGATGACAGCCCGGATGCCTATGAAAAAATAGTGGACCAGCTATTGGCAGATAATCACTATGGAGAAAAAATGGCCATACATTGGTTAGATCTGGCCCGCTATGCAGACTCCCA
>JBCCLI010000011.1:0-36314 GCA_039026975.1 Bacteroidota bacterium
TGGGAAAGGCTATCAGCTAATTGGACGGGCCACCTCATAGTAGAGTCTACACTTTCTCCTATGGTATAAGAATCTCCTAATGCCAAGTAAGAGTATTCTTCTGATGCTACGGCTAGCTCTGAAGTATTCTCACATGAGTATAGGAAGAGGCTAAGCAGATATGCACATACTAACGATATATGTTTCATGGTATAGGTTGTACTTAGGGTTGTTTGTTCCCACTTACGATTACAGATAGCCCTATTTTACGTAAGACCATCCGGTCTAGTAGCTTAAAAATAGGAACTAGTGTGTTAAACCAGGCCATAGGATTTTCTGGGATGAGTTTTCTCTTGAACACACTCCCGAATAGCCACCAGCCAAATATCCCCATAAAATTGAAATGAAAGTCCTTATCCACTTTGAGGCCATTGTCCAGGAATAGTTTTTTAAGGGTACTTCTGGTATACCTTCTGTAGTGGTATAGAGCCACATCAAAGTTGTTATACAAAGTCTGGTAGGCTGGCACTAGAATGACAAGCCTACCTTTAGGCTTTAAAAGTTTACAAGCATTTCTGAGGGCAAGTCCATCATCTTCTATATGTTCTACTACATTTAACGCAAAGATGCTATCATATCGCAGCAGATGATCAGCATACTCCTCCTCAAACTGCGGGTGAACCAGATCCAGCAAGACCACTCCCCCAAGGTTATCATAGCTACTAAAGGTAGAGGCTAATTCCTGGCAGTACTGCGCTCTGATATCACTTAAGGTGAGGGTATAGCCCTTATCCAGAAACTGCTGGGAAATGTTTCCTATTCCACTCCCAATCTCTAATATAGTAGAGCCTTCTACCTCCGCCAGGATGGTTTCAAACATCCATTGGTTAAATTTATCCGCCTTGGAGATGGTTTCCAGCGTAGCAAGGCCTTCATCATCCTGCTCCTTGTAAGTAAAGTCTTTCATCGTGAAAACAGTCCATATTTTAATATGCAGTAAATAGCTCGTACACCATCTTTCCAGCCTATCTTCTTTCCTTCCTGATAGGTTCTGCCGTAATATGAGATACCTACCTCATAAATCCTAACGCTCTTCACACGAGAAATCTTGGCCGTCACCTCTGGTTCAAACCCAAACCTTTTTTCTTTCAATTTAAGCTGCTGGACCACCTCCGTGTTAAAAAGTTTATAGCAGGTTTCCATATCTGTCAGGTTTAGGTTAGTGAATACATTAGACAGGAAGGTCAGAAACTTATTCCCAATAGAGTGCCAAAAAAATAATACCCGGTGAGGATTCCCTCCGGAAAATCGAGAGCCGTACACTACATCTGCAAATCCATCACAGACGGGCTGAAGAAGTAAATTATATTCGGAAGGGTCATATTCCAGGTCTGCATCCTGAATGATGAGATACTCTCCGGTAGCCTTGGCTATGCCTGTATGTAAGGCAGCTCCCTTACCCTGGTTTTTTTCGTGGATTACGTATTGGATAGAAAGAGCAGGATACTGCTGCTGGTATGCGAGAATGACCTGTTCAGACCCATCTGTAGAGCAGTCATTTACAATGATGAGCTCCTTGGAGATCCCGTGGATGAGCTCTGTAGCTCTTACCCTATCTAGGATTTGGGTAAGCGTCTTCTCTTCATTGTAGACGGGGATGATGATTGATAGTGTTCGTATGTCCATCTAGATAGGCCCTGGTTCCTAACGCACATGGTTTAAGCTGTCAAATTGGGAATAAGCGCGTCAAGATACAAGTCTACCCCTGGGCAGGGGCACTAGGCACCCAGGCGGAATACTTTTCTCTCCTCTGTCAGTCCCAGTTGTTCTTTATCCCAACTGGTAAATAAGATAGACTGAATGAAATACTGATCCTTGGGGAAGTGAGTATTGCTTAAGCCTTCATACATATCCACACCTGGAACCAGCTGTAGGATAATCCCCCAAATATTATGCATCATCATAATCTTGTTAGGGTGATAAATCCGACTAAAGCAAGACTGAGTTAAGTTCTGGATAGTATGGATGGGCATGTTGAAAATATCTTTTCTATTCAGGAGAATTCTACAACCTAATGGATCTTCATACTCAGGCCTAAGCTGAAACTGACATAGGTTTCCGTGCTGGTCAAAGGAAATAACAAACCCTAAGTGTTTATAGTCCCAGTCCCATAAAGGATAGTTTTCTGTGTTAAATCCAGACAGTGCCTGCTGGGAGGTCCACTCTTCATGCGCTATTTGCCAGGGATCTCCCAGAAGATTAAATACTTCTTCATACCCCATCCCAAAATATAGCATAGCTCCATCCAGATTTTGGATCCCTTGACCAGGCACGATGGAATATACGGGAGAATATTTTCCGGCAAATTTTCCTGAAATCCGGAACCCTTGCCCATCCTCTCCCATGCCAGAGTGTGGATCTACATGGAAGCTATTTCTGTCAGCATGTTGTAAATAGCAGCCTTTGTAAAAAATACATTGGTAGTCCTTCCCAAATCCCCATCCAAGACTATCAAAGCTAATTTCCTGTGCTTGATAGACCCACCTTCCTCTAAAATATACTCCCACGCTAGCGTCTCTGTAGTACCACCTATCCAGTCTCTGAATCATACTTCAATTTTCGTTTTATTATTTGTTTTAAAATTACAACCTAAAGTAATGGGTGTTTGGGCATTTTCTTTCCATATCTTGCATACTCCACATCCTAATAGGAAGAGGTATGCTTAAGATATTGTTAGTTTTTATTCTCTTAGTTGGGATTCTGTATGTGTGGTGGAGTAACACCCCTACTGCTCAGCTGGCTGGTAAAAAGCCGCTTGTCATTGCACATAGAGGAAGTTCGGGGACTGCTCCTGAGAATACCCTTTCTGCCATACAACAAGCTATGGCATCAAAAGTAGATATGGTAGAGGTGGACTTACATTTAAGTAAGGAGGGAGAAGTCATCATCTTACATGATCCTACCCTAGACAGAACTACAAATGGAACTGGTAAGATAGCTGCACATACCTTGCCAGAATTAAGGAAATTAGATGCTGGAAGCTGGTTTTCTTCGGATTTTACAGGAGAAAAAATTCCCACCCTTTCGGAAGTATTTGAATTAGTTCAAGGTAAGACCCCTTTACTCCTGGAATTAAAGAAAGCGGAGGAAGGATTGTATGAAGGATTAGAAGAAGCAGTTATTGCTAAAGTGAGAGAATATAAGATGGAAGAGCAGGTGGTTCTCCAGAGTTTTGAAAGTGAGATAGTAGATAAACTTGTAGCTTTAGCGCCTGAGTTGGAGGTTCATAAATTATATGTAGGGACCTTTCCCGGTCTACCTTTTTATAATGATGAGTCTTTTCAGTCAGGTAATATTCTTCAGTACCCAGGAGTGGCCGCCATTAATTCTTACTATAAAATATTATCCAGGAGAACGGTCTATCAGGCTCATCATGTAGGCAAGCAAGTATATGTGTACACGGTAAATGAGGAGGAAGATATGAGAAAGATGATCAGCTTTGGGGTAGATGGGATTATTACTAATTATCCTGACAGATTGATAGAACTACTGAGAAAATAAATCTCTTGGTGCCCTAGCGTCTTTGCGTGAAAACTTTCCGCGCTGAGGCACAATTTCTCTAAGAAAAAATATATTGTATGGCTCACACCATTGGCATAAGAAGAGAAGACCTTGACAAAAAAGGCGAACAGAGAGTCGCTATTAGCCCGGAAATAGCAGCAGAAATCCACCGGAATGGAGCCAAACTTCTTATCCAGCCCGGCATACACCCAGACACGAGAGAGAATAAGCGTGCCTTCCCAGATCAGGCCTATGAAGAGGAGGGCGCAACTGTTGCAGAAGATCTATCTCCTTCTGACATCATTGTAGGGCTAAAGGAAGTCAAGAAGACAGATCTGATTCCTGAGAAAACCTATCTGTTTTTCTCCCATACCCATAAAGGTCAGATTAAGAATCGTTCGCTATTAAAAGCTCTTATTGAGAAAAAGAATACGCTTATAGATTATGAGTTGGTGACAGATCCGCAGAATAGAAGACTGATAACAGCTTTTACCTATTTTGCGGGCTATGCAGGTATGACGGATTCGCTCTGGACATATGGTAAGAGAATGGGTGCTTCGCATCCCTTCCATCAAGTACCCCAAGCCATTGACTCAGGTGGTATGCAGGCAGTGAAGTCGCTGATGCGAGAAATAGGCCAGCAAATAGAAGCTGAAGGTACACCTGCTGATTTACCCCCCTTCATTTGTTGTTTTCTGGGGGCAGGGAAGACCAGTACAGGCAGTCAGGAGATTTTCGACCTACTACCCGTAGAATCCATAACTCTGGACCAATTGGTTCACACTTATGAGCATGGAGACAGGAAGAAGGTTTATAAGCTGGTGCTGGACATCCCGCAAATGTACAGATTCAAGGAGGACAGCTCCTACAAAGGCAAGGAAATGACGGATCAGGAAGTCTTTTCTCTTTACCTAAAAGAGCCGGAGAATTTCGAGTCTAACCTGGATCAGGTATTTCCTTATGTAAGTATGGTGCTGAACTGTATCATCTGGTCTTCCCAATATCCACGTCTGCTCAGCAGAGAAGATACCAAGGCTTGGTATGCCCAGCATAAAACGCTCCAAGTCATAGGGGACATTACCTGTGATCCAGAAGGGGCCATCCATTTCTCCAAAGAAACATGGATAGACAATCCGGTCTATATCTATGATCCTGCTAGTAAGGAGTCCATAGATGGATTCGAAGGGGAAGGCATAGCCGTCATGGCCGTAACCAACCTCCCTTGTGAATTTCCGGCAGATGCTTCCACACAGTTCAGCAAAGAACTGGCACCCCTTTTTACGAAGTTGTTAGAAGCAGACTTATCTGCAGATGACATAGCAGAGGCAGGATTACCACCGGCTTTACGCAAAGCCACCATCCTTTGGAAGGGGAAATTTACTGAGCCATATGCCTATATGGAGGAGTATGTGAAGTAGGGGAGGATTTATTTATCGGTAAACAGAGGCGAAAAATTTTCGCCTGACTTCTTCAAAAATCCGTATAGCTGAAATCTTGGTAGAAATAATATAAGCAATTGGAAAAACCCTTTAGGGGTGAAACCTAAAGCAGCTACAGGTGTCGCCTCTAGAAGGCTGATGATGTTCGCTGGTCTTTTTCTACCGATGTGGCGCTCCTATCGAGCTTGGGTTTCTTCCCTGTAGAAGCTGCAATTAAAAGGCTGTGCGAAGGATGTTTTGTTCTCACTGAGGCTTGTAGCGGAGACTTTCTCCTCTTGGGAGGAGAGTGAGAGGTGGGTTAAGTGGCTAATAAAAGCTAACGCATAGTCCCTATTGAGCGAGTTGAAAAATACTCCTAAAGCTAAAGGTTGGGACAATGCATGCATTGTCCTTACGGGTAGCCTAAGGATACGGCAGCTGAAGCAGCCGCTCCATCTTATCTTATACGATATTCAACACCTGCTCCTTAATCTTTTCCAAGTCGTTTTTCATGTTGACGACGAGGCGCTGGATTTCGGCATCATTAGCTTTGGAGCCTATGGTGTTGATTTCGCGGCCCATTTCCTGAGAGAGGAACTGTAGCTTTTTTCCGTTGCTTTTGGGGGCTTCCTGTATTTCCTGGAAGTATTTAAGGTGCTGGCCTAGTCTGACCATTTCTTCATTAATATCCAGTTTCTCCAGATAAAAAATAAGCTCCTGTTCAAAGCGGTTGGGGTCTACTTCTACTTTATCACGTATGTCATCCAGGCTTTTCTCTACTCTTTCCCGTACCCGCTCTATTCTTCCGGGTGCCAAGGCTCTCACTTTTTCCAGAGAAATTCCTATAGATTCTACATGGTGGGCAAGGTCCTTATTTAGGGCTTCCCCTTCATCTTTCCTGCTTGCTAGCAGCTTTTCACAGGCTATCTCTATGGCCTGACGAATGAGTGTCCACTCTTCCTCATTTTCCTCTCCCATGTCTGTAGGAATCACCTCTGGCATAGAAACCAGGAAAGAGAGATCTATTTCGCCCATGAGATTCAGCTCATCCTTGATGGTATTTAGTTCATTCAAATAGCTCTTAGCCAGGGCTCTATTGATGTTGATACGCTGTACCGTATCTGTGAGAACTTCTATGTTTAGCAGTGCTACTACTTTTCCTCTACCTAGCCTTTTCCCTAGCATAGATCGGATTTCATGCTCGTATTTTAGGTAGACTTTGGGAAGCTTGAGGGTTACTTCCATGTACTTACTGTTGAGGGACTTGAGTTCGGCAGTAACACGAAAGGAATCAGAGCTGGCAATTCCGGCCCCATAGCCGGTCATGGAAAGTATCATGGAGTATTTGTTATCATTTCTAGGTCAGCCTTTGACCAGTGCTACTTCGCCAGCAGCGGGCCCTACTTTATTCAATCGCTAAAAAAGTAGGCGAAAAACGCTTTGTTCCTCTAATGCATCCCGCTGACCGCCCACGATCGGTGGAGTAACGGCCACCCTACTATGATTCTGGGAATGATGGCTAATCTATTGATAAACAATAGATAGCATTGCTAACCCAGATTTCCGTTTTTATCCATAAACAAAACGGGAGCGCAATATAATTCTTTGCGCTCCCAATATAATCATTTAGCTGGTACCTACCGGTCTATTTAACTTTGATAGCACTCAGCTCTTTAATTCTATCCAAGTATTTGGCTAGTTCTTCCCGTACTTCCGGAAGCAGGATGACAAGTCCTATGATGTTAGGGAATGACATGGCAAATATCATAGCGTCAGAGAAATCCGTTACGGAAGTCAAAGTTGCTGCTGATCCTATTACAACGAATACACAAAAGAGAATCTTGTAGGTGGTATCCATCAACTTGCTATCTCCAAAGAGGTAGGTCCATGCCTTTAACCCATAATAGGACCAGGTAATCATGGTAGAGAAAGCAAATAGAATGACGGCTACTGCGAGAATGTACTGGAAGAAAGGAATTTCTCCTGAGAAGGCAGCAGAGGTCAGTTGAACCCCATCTGATGCGTTAGGATCCAGGTGATTATTGGTAATGATGATCACCAGGGCGGTCATGGTACATACTACTACGGTATCTATAAAAGGCTCCAGCAGAGAAACCAGTCCCTCACTGGCAGGGTATTTCGTTTTTACGGCTGCATGCGCTATGGGCGCAGATCCTACCCCGGCTTCATTAGAGAATGCGGCTCGTCTAAATCCTTGGATCAATACTCCAATCAATCCACCAGCTACTGCGGTAGGCGCAAAGGCACTCCCAAATATTTCTCCAAATACTCTGGGCACTTCTCCCAGATTCATACTTATGATCACCAGGGCTGCGAGCACATAGACTCCACACATAAAGGGGACTATTTTATCCGTTACATTGGCTATACTCTTAATCCCTCCAATGATCACTATGGCAATTAAGCCTGCCATGATCAGGCCAAATACCCAGGCATATCCCGCTGCAAAGCTGTCTGCGCCTCCTGTAACTAGCTTGAACTGTTGGAAGGCCTGATTTACCTGGAACATATTCCCTCCTCCAAAGGACCCTCCTATACACATGATGGAGAAGAAAATGGCAGCTACCTTTCCTAGTCCGGCCATTCCTCTCTTAGTAAGCCCCTCACTGAGGTAGTACATAGGACCACCGGACACAACACCTTTCTCATTGATTCTCCTATACTTAACCCCCAGGGTACATTCTACAAACTTCGTAGACATCCCTAGTAAGCCTGCTAGAATCATCCAGAAGGTAGCACCTGCTCCTCCTATGGAGATGGCAATGGCCACTCCTGCTATATTTCCTAGCCCTACAGTTCCAGAAAGGGCGGCAGAAAGCGCCTGGAAATGAGAAACCTCTCCTTCATCATCTGGATCATCATATTTTCCTCTGACTATATCTATGGCCAGTTTGAACTTCCTGATATTGATAAAGCGGAAAGCTATGGTGAAGAAGGTAGCACCCAACAGCAGCATAATGATGATGAAGGGGAGGAAGGTTACTTCCACCATCTGGAAAGTGTATTGCTTACCGGGAATGAGCTCAAAGGATGATTCTGTATTAGGATTTACAGCGAGGTTCACGCCAGCTACAGTAGCGCTTGCTCCTTCTTTAATATATTCTTTATGTGGGTAAGTAATGGCTACCTCACCCAAGCCATTCAGATCTACGCCTTTTTCTATTTCAAGCTCATCAAAGCTGTATGAATCCAGGGAGGAAGTAGAAGTTACAGCCAGATTAAGAGATTCATTTCCTTCTGCTCCACTGATACCTGTCCGAGAAACTGTGAGCTTATTTCCTTGAATATCTATCTCTTCATCCAGAGGCACTGAGATAGTCTTAGGGTAAGATATGTGCAAATTACCATCTGCCAGTTTTTCGACTGTATAGATCAGATCAAAGTCTGGCTTATTCTCATAAGAATAGTCTACGGTAAACGGGGGGCTATTATAGAAGCTTTTCTCAGATCTAGGGACTCCTTTTTCTGCGTACAGGATATCTTCTGCAATAACAGGAGCGTAGAAAATGACATCTCCTACGCCTTTCCCGAAAGGCTCGAATCCATCATTGATTTTTTTGTCCAAGCCCACTCTTTTAATGGGGACAGAGATCTCTGAAGAAATAGTCTCAACAGAATCTAGCAGAGCGGCTGCCTGATCTGTGGAGTCTACTTCTTGAGAAAAAAGAATTGAAGTTTGGAAAATGATGCTGAATCCGGCTATCAGCAAAAGCCTGATAATTTTCATATTTCTTAGGTTGGTGGGCTAAAATAGTGATTATTTACTATTTACTAGGGGGAGATTGATAATTAATTATCAATAGTGGAGGTTACTAAAGTTTCCATACAGCATAGGCCCTGAGAGAATAGGTGGGTTTTCTGGCGCTTCTCAGTCCCCAATAGAGGCTTTAGATATGCTAACTAGAGAAATGAACCGCTTAATTCTGTTCTTGATCAAGGCCATACCAGATATCCAGTAACCTGGAGCGGTTAGCGGAGAGGGTAGTGCCCTTAGGATAGCGTGTAAACCATGCTTCACTCACTTTTTCCAGGTGCTCATCACCGTCATCTTCCCGTACCAAGAGATAGTAAGTGGAAGTACGTCGGCCTTCTTTCCAGTTTTGGGTATCAGTGCCCGGGATTCCCGGCCAACGAGGGGACTGATTATCCTCGGCTAATGGTTTGAGATATAATGGGCTAGCCACCCATTCCATGACGTTGAATCGATATTTGGTACCATATACAGGTACATCTTTGTAAACATCATAAGGTTCATTCCTGTACTCGTAAACAGGACGGCTACAGTATTTATCTTCAAAGTACCCATTGCCGAGATCTCTTTTTCCACATACATAAGATTCCTCTCCTACTTTCACTTTTACTCTTCTGGTTTCAGTTCTCACAAAAACCTTATCATAGTGATGTACTGCCCTAAATGATTCTACATCAGTAGCAGATGCGGGGACTTCCCAGGCTTCCTTGCTTACCGTTTCATAATGCTCAAACTGTATGCTTCTTTCCCAACGGTGGTTGATGACTTCTACTTCTATAGTAGCGGGGAAGCTTCTCAGTAAGAGAAATAAGGTAGCAGCAAGAATGGGGACAGATAGAATTTTTGCTAGCAGTCCTTTTGGTTGTTTGCGTTTATAGCCCGGGCGGGTTCTGGCCTGACGGTAAGTTTCTCCCGCTACGTCTTCCGGCCGAGTTCCAGAATCAGGGATTTCATCCAGTCCATACTCCTTTACTGTCAGATCTACATCTTCACTGAGATTGTCTTTGGGATTCCCACAAGCGTGGCAGAGCCTTTCTCTGGCCTTATTCTGGGAACGGCAGTGCCCACAAATCCAGTCTACCCCAGCCCTGGCTTCTTTCAGCTGAGCCTTATCCGTTATAATCTCAGCATCATCTGTTAGGTAGAACTGGACATTTTCCGGCCTTGGAGAATCACAATTGGGGCAGCGGGTTTTGGGCCCATAAATTTTTTGGGTACCACATACCGGACAATCCCAACGTCCTACCTGTACTGTCATAAGTGAGATAGTTAATTTGCTTATAGATGCGCCTCAGGTGGTGATTGTAACCAGCAGGAAACGCATATAAAGCTTTTTGAAAATACATCTAGAGGCAGAGTTTTCAAAGTGGCTTCTCTGAATCACTTTCAAAAAAGACGGCCATCTCATTCAGGTTTTTTCTTTTGAGGACGGGGACAGTAGCATCTTCCGTAGGATACCCCACAGGAATGAGTAGGAAAGGGCGTTCATTTTCTGGTCTTTGGAGAATTTTCGTGAGAAAGTTCATAGGACTAGGGGTATGTGTGAGTGCTACCAGTCCAGCATGATGTATGGCGGTCAGCAGCATGCCAGAGGCCAGTCCTACTGACTCATTGACATAATAGTTCTTAGCCTTTTCTCCGTTTTCTTTTTCATATGCACGTTTACAGACTATGATCAGCCAAGGGGCTATCTCCAGGAAGGGCTTATGCCAGTTAGTATCAAAAACCTTTAGGTCATCTAACCATTCGTCAGACATTCTACCGTGATAATTTTCATACTCCTCCTTCTCCGCTGCTTCCCGGATCTTGCTTTTGATGGCAGGATCAGAGACGGCACAGAAGGTCCAGGGCTGCTTGTGTGCTCCTGATGGAGCTGTAGAAGCCGCTTGGATGATATTCTCTATCACTTTTCTAGGGACAGGCTTATCAGAAAAGACCCTGAGCGATCTTCTGGTATCCATCCACTGAAAAAATTCATCTGACCGCTGGATCATTTCATCATGCCCAAAGGTGTCTCTGCTGTAGGGAATGAATCCTTCTTTTTGCATAGGAGTAGCGTTTAGCCTAAAGATAAGTAGGTATATGCTACTTCTGTACTTCTCTCAAGAAAAATTGTTTGAATACCCTGATCCAAAATCACTCCCAAATAGCTGACGTTTGATGATCCTCGTCTTCCATCCTTTATAACCACCCTGAAATTTAAGGGCTTTCTCCAGTAGCCAACTGACCAATTGGTCTATGGTATACTGATCAACAGCGTCCTCCCTGGAAATGGTAAGGATGAATGGATTTTCCCCTCTGTTTTCACAGGAAGTATGTAAAATATTAAACTGCTGCCCTTCCAGTTCCTCTGTGAAGGCATGCATAGCATGAAAGGTAGGGAAGCATAGAGTATGAACGACTTCCCTTGGCTTTACTAGCACATCTCCCATCTCTTCCAGCTTATTGACAGAATGCCTATTCAGAATGGACTGGTATTCCTGTGGGGTAGGATACAGGAACTCGTGATAGAGTGTCCATGAGGGATCATCATATAACTGATACTCATACTGGTAGTCAGGGAATTCTCCCATGACCTCCTCTATGATATTATTGATATCGATCCGGGTCTTACAATAGAAAAAATATTCCCTTTGCCCTCTGGAAGTTAATCTGGCTACATAGCGGGCGCCTAAATAAAAGATAATGTGCTCCGCTATCTGGTCTTCCATGAGGTACAGTACCTCAGCCTCATGAAAAGAGGTGAGTCCGTAATCATTTGGATGAAGAAGAGGGACCCTTAAACTTAGTAAATGTGGGTAATCTTCTTGTGTATATATATGCTTTTGTGCAAGGTTTACCATTATTGACGCTGGCTGCGTTTCCAGGCTACAGAAATAGAAATCCCAGTCTCTTGAATTCCTCATATTCAGCTCACATTCAGTATGTGAAAATGTAAAGTCTATTCCTTCTCAGACTTTATTCAAGGCGCGAAAATCTCGGATATAGCAAGATGGAGCTGCAAGTACACTATACTAACAGGTATGAGTCTCGATTTATCTTAATCGAGCGCTTATCAGAAATACATGTAGGCGGAGAAAACTTGGCGACTTGTTCTAATGCCCTTTACTACCTTAATACTACCTTTTAACGAAAGTCCAATAAAAAAATTTTCTACAAAAATTACTTTATCTTTAGTGTGGATAAATTCCAGTCAGGATAAACACTTATGTAAAAGAAATCCGATAGTATTTTATGATAAAAAAAGAGACAGATATGGTAAAAATCATACCTGTCAACTTACTTAACTGAAATATTGATAGCAGCGTTTATCCCGCCATATCAATGCCTTGTGGACTCATATTCAAGTTTTCTTCCGGTTTTTCCGCCTGCTGAATCTCAGGTTTTTTCTGCCAGTCTAGGGGTTTTCCTTTTTCTATAGCTTCATACACTACCTGATGCATGCGTGACCTAATCCGCATCTGATTTATCTTCCAGTTATCAGCGTCTGGGTAGATTCTGTTTGACAAGAAGATGAAAATTAGGTCATTATCAGGATCTACCCATACACATGTACCTGTAAACCCTGTATGCCCGTAGGAGGCTTTAGAAGCATCCTCTGCTATGATATATCTTCCTTTCACTGGAGGCTTGTCAAACCCTAATCCCCTATGTCCTACCTGCCTACTGGTAAAGTGAGAAACAGTCTCCCGGCTTAAATATCTTTTTCCTCCATATTCCCCTCCATTTAGTAGCATCTGAAACAGGATAGCCAGGTCATTAGCATTGGAGAATAAGCCTGCATTTCCAGCTACCCCTCCCATGAGGGCGGCAGCAGGGTCATGTACATGGCCTTTTAGTAGCTGCTTACGCCAGTGGGCATCATATTCTGTAGGGATTAACCTCTCCCTGGCCACTCTCCCGGCAGGATTAAACTGAAGGTTAGCCAGTCCTAAGGGGCGGTAGAAATTTTCATTGAGATGCTGGTCAAGCGACTGGTGGGTGATGGAGTCCATGGCCATTTGCAAGAGGATCATATTGAGATCGCTGTAGTGATAAGCCTTTTCCTTATGGACCTTGCTGTACTTAAAGCGTTTCCATATGGAATCCTTTAGGGCATTCTTCAGAAATAACTTTTCTGCTACTTCTACCATATGAGTCTGGTGTCTGGTAGAGTCATAAAAGTCTCTGTACTTGCGCTTAGGATACTGCCTGTTATGTATGTAGGGGTATAACGGCATTTCAATAGGAATACCAGAATGGTGTGTGAACAGCTCTTCCAGTCTGACATTAAAGATATTGAACTCCTGAGATAGCACGAGCTCTGAGGAAGGCCTGTAAATGATTAGTAGTGAGTCCTGGTACCTTACCGTATCCAGCTTCATAAACTGGTCATCAGAGGCATTTATGCTCACATACTTAGCTGTCTGAAAATCTTTATAGGGGATGGTATCCATGGCATAGCGGACTTCATTTATGCCATTAGTGTCTACCCTTAGCTGATTGTCTTTAAAGTAGTTCCCCAGGCGGGCATGAAGGTTAAGTTTTTTCTCTTCATATAATTTCATACCTGAGAGAGTAGTTCCTGCGATTTTAGTAATAGAGGCTATATCATAGATATCTGTAGTCTGGACTGGACGGAGTGAGTCATAGGTATGGTATCCAAAAGCTTCATTGAATATGACGTTTCCATTCTTGGCTACTAATACCTGACAGCCTGGCATGGCTTGTTCTTTAATAGCTTCTTCAGCTATAGCGGCTAAGGGAGACAGATCATAAGAGTCTATCCCTAAAACTTCTGGAGAGGCGTATGACAGTCTGTTTACCTGAGTTTGTATCCCCAGGCCCAAGACCAGCTTTTTACTGAGCTGCATAGGTAGCTTTCCCTCTGCAGCTTCCCCCCCGAATAACACTTGAGAAAGAATTTCTTGCGTGACAGGAAGATTATTATATGCCTGGACTAAGGTAGGAAAATCCTCAAGCTGGATAAGATTAGTGGGATTCTCAAAGTTGACTAAGGTAATATTTCTATTTTCTCTGGCCTTATGAAGTTTATCTAAAAATCTATTGTGTGGGATAGAGTCTAGTACCACATCTCCTAATGCAATGATCACATGGGTATAGCCTTCCCAAACATCAGGATTGACTGTATTTAGTCCCCTTTCTTTATCTATGACTAACTGGTCTGCCTTAATGGGAGCGTAGTAACTGAGTGATTCAGTAAACTCGGAAAGCCTATTACCAACGGTAAGTACGATGAAGCGGTTCTGTTCTAGCTGTTGGTAGGGAAGCTGGAGGGAGTCATCTTTTAACACAGTGATGGAAGACCTAATTACCTCTCTATGGAACCGAGTAGAAAGTGCTAAGCTAGGAGATTCTACTGAGGCTGCTTTAGCGCGACGGTAAAACTCTCTGGAACCAGCCCAACGCTTAGCTTGTAGTACCTTGCGCACCTTCTGTTCAATAAAGGCCTCAGACAGTAAATTTCCGCGTACGAGCTGGCAAATAACACGTATCGCCTCTTCTTCACGATCTTCCAGAATTATGACATCAAGCCCACCTTGCATCATGTTTATAATCTGCACTGTGAGATCCTTGTCTTTGTCTATTCTTCCGAAAAGAACGCCTTTGAAGCCCACCTGTTCTTGGAAATAGGCCTGTGTAAATCCTTTATTATTGGTAACTACTGAGGAATCCATAAGATTCTCCATATCCTCTGCACCTAACATGAAGGCCTGTATTCCCTGAGAAGTCAGCTGATTATAAACAGTTGGGATAGTATCTGTGGTTTCAAGAATAGTAGGTGCCTGATTATTATCTCGTTGGAACTGGACACAGGTGAGAATATTTCTTTTATCTAGTCCTGATTGAATTTTGTTCAAAGAGTGGAAGGCAGAATTGGGGACCTCATTATGATGTGTAAAGTATACTTGAGAACCTAGCTGTTGGGCGTGATAGCCTATTCTATCTCCTAATTGGGTAAGGGTTTTCTCGTTAGAAATGGCGGAAAGGGACCATACATCCGGTAAATCTATCATAGATCCCATATGACCTTTCTGCTCCATTCCTACTAATAGAGGCAGCTGCGAGCGTTTTTGGAAGGTTTTAGTGGTTTCAAATTGTTGAATGGCAGGAAATCCGGAAAAGAGAACACCACCGATGGTGCCTTTAAATACTGCATGTTCTGTTTGTACTATGGAAAGCGTATCTTCAGGTTCCAGGTGCTTCATCAGTAGCTGTGAAGCTTTCTGTTCTAATGTCATGTTTACTAGCAGTGAGTCTATCCATAGGGAGTTCTCCTGCTGGTAAAATGGGGTATGGGTTTTTATTTGCACAGATTCTGTCTGTACGGAATGGCGGGTTGAGAAATATATGGTGCTCACACCCACTCCTACTAACAAAAGCATTCGATATCTGATTCGCACGGCAAACAGATTTAATAGTTGAAAGCAACTAACAGCATGGCAACAGGGAGCTGGGACTAACCCGGAATTTACCAGAAACAAATCAGCCTTATGAGGAACTCTCGTAAGAAGAGCTCATCTGAGTTAATGCTGAGAAATAAGTTGAAACGATATCCCAAAGGTACTTCTATCTGTTATCAAAATCACCTGGGTGAATGAGATTCAGAAAGATTACATTCAGGGTTATTAACTACTTATTAATACCTGCTGATCTTCTGTAATTTCTTACATATTACGAAATGATCAGGAGGGAGTAGCATTCCTTCTGCTAAATGGTCAATTGTATTTGATAAACGGTAAATAGCTGATCTCAGGCAGGAATTACCTTTTCCTGATATCTTGTAACTCCGATAGTCCTTTATTTGGGAATTCTCTGTTTTTTGAATAAAAACAGGGGATTAAGTAGAAAAATGAATAGCTAACCTGCTGAATCAGTGGCAAATACTTATAAATTTGGAATTTAACATTCATGAAGTTTTTCCAGGGCTAGGTAGACTGCAGCAATTCCATCAAAATCAAAATTGTCTGGATTTCTTAAGTAAGTTCTAAATTGTGGGAGATTGAACTTTATTATCTCCAGAAACTCATCTTCATCCAGCGCTAGCTCATGTGTCTTTCTACAATTAGTGGCCAGAAAGACAAATTCTTCTACGGTGGTGTAGGGTTTACAGATTCTCTTTAAGAAGGTAATTTCGGAAGTAGTATGACCTGTTTCCTCTCTCAACTCTCTAAGCGCAGCATCCACAGGGCTTTCTCCCTCATCTATATATCCCGCAGGTAAATTGAGCATGACCATCTCTGGTCCAGCCCTAAACTGCTTAACCAGCAGGATCTCCTTCTCCTCTGTTAGGGCTACTATGCTGACAAAAGAGTGGTTCTGAATGATATCATAGTCTGCCTTCTTGCCATTAGGGAGGATAAAGGTTTTTCTGATGACACTTCTGTATCCCTTATAGGCGACAGACTCTCCTGTCTTTTTCCACTTTTCTACCATTTACTTTTTGCGTTGTTTTTTTCTGGCATACTGTTCATCAAACCATGCCTGGGTGAGTTCTATAGCTAGAGATACCCATGCTACCAGCTCTTCTGGAGGGCCAGCAGAAGTAGTCCCATAGGTAAAGGCAAATCCAGTTTCTTCTGTTTCTGAGGATAATGCTATGCTCAAAAGGGCAGTATCCCCCGTTCTGGCTTCAAACTCATACCTTCCTGTACCTACCAGCCAGTCATTTTCAAAGGCCTTTACCAGCTGTTCGAAGAGGTTATCTTCTGTTCTCCCCATAAAAAAGGCAGGAGATTTATCTTCCAAGCTTCCATCTCCCATTCTATTTATAGCACCGCTACTACTAAGCATTATTCGCAGTAAATCCTGTTCATTTACCTGTAGCTGAATATGGACTTGTTGAAGCTGTTCTTTAGTGAGTGGCATACAAAATAAATAAGGAGGCAAGATGCCTCCTTTTCAAAGTATATCATAACAGCTAGTAGAAAATTAAGCTACTTTCTCAATCTTAAGTAGCTTTCCACTGGCTTGTGTTAATTCTATATATACAGTGTCTCCTTCTTCTATTTGATAGTAAATGTCAGAAGGTACACTCAAGTCTTGTTGTCCATCTATGTCCACGGTAAACCAGCACTTGCTATTTCCCCTAAGGCTAATTTTATGCTTGTGCTTTAGTTCATAGGTACCAGTAATTTTAGTCCCTGCCTTCAGGTCTTGCCTACATTCATGATAATTCTTTCCTACTACCCTGCTAGCAATAAGCAAAAGAAAGGCTGTAGCGAGTGCATATATTCCGAGTTCTAGGTAGCTGAACTTGAATACGAAGAAGAAGAGGATGGGCATGATGACGTAAAACAGTACAATCATCAGCATCATATTTCCAAGTCTGGAATTACGATCCTCGAGCAAAGTTTTTATATCAGCTGGGGTCAGCTTAGTTTGGAGGATAGCCATTTACTTCAAAAATTCTTTTCTCTAACAATACATCAAGATAATCAATAAGCGCCCATACTAAAAGTTTTCCTAGACCACTGGCTCATTTGAGTGAATCACTTGTAAGATTTCTGCCTAATCTGTAGGAGAATGACTAGCCATGAATGGCCTCTGTCTTTCCATATCGGCTGATGACTTCTCCCTCATAGGTAAGAAACTCTTGCCAACGCGTATCAATGTCTATATTTGGACAAAGGGTTTTCGCGAGTTTAATAAACATGGTGTAATGCCTGGCTTCTGAAATCATCAGCTTATGGTAAAAGGTAGATAAGTCTTTATCATCTATATTTTCAGATAACACCTTAAAGCGTTCACAGCTCCTGGCTTCTATCATAGCTGCAAAAAGAAGTTTATCTGCCAAGGTTTCTTCCCTGCCTTTTCCTTTTACCTTGATGAACTTCATTAGCTCATTTACATAGCTGTCTTTTCTTTCCCTCCCTAGTTTATATCCTCTTTTGAGAATTTGTCTGTGAACCATTTTGAAGTGTCCCATTTCTTCCTGGGCTAACTCACTCATCTGGGATACTAGCTCTTCATGTTCCGGGTACTGCACAATGAGGGAGATAGCGGAGCTGGCAGCTTTCTGCTCACAGTAGGCATGATCTGTGAGAATCTCTTCAATATTTCTTTCTGCTATGTGTTTGACCCAGAGTGGATCAGTCTTCATCTTCAATCTTAGCATAAAAAGGGGGTTATATGTCCGGCAAAGATAAGAAGTATTCCCATAAAAAAACCGGGAAGTACTTTCATACATCCCGGTGACAGAATTACATCTGCATCCAATTATTTCTTTAGAAATCCTCCGAGTAGTCCTCCTATATCATCAATAGCACTACCATCCCCATCTTGATCAAGGAAAGCTCCTGCTATGTCCATAATAGATCCTCCGTTAGAAGATCCACTTTTCTGTGAGACAGCTCCAGAAAGAATACTAGTTAAGACGCTGGCTCCAAATCCATCCTGGCTTTGTTTTTTTCCTAGGAATCCCATCAGTATGGGCGCTAGATTTTGGAGGAGTGCCATGGACTGACCTAAGTCGAGACCTGTAGCTTTGCTGATTCCGTTTTCTACGTTGGACTGTTTCCCCCCTAATAGACTGGAAAGAATATCTGCGCCATTTCCATTATTACTACTTCCTAAGAATCCCATAAGGTCATCCATTATTCCCCCATCATCATCTGTAACTGCTTGTGCGAGCTGGTTAGCTCCTTCAGAGGTCTCGGTTTTCTTAGCCATGGCTCCTAAAAGAACTGGAAGTGCAGCAGACACCGCTGAAGAAGTTTGTTGTTCGTTCAGCCCTAGTTGCTGACTAAGGTTTGAGATTCCTTCTCCCCCTATCTGGCCCATTAGGTCGTCTAAAAGTCCTGTCATTGTATTGGTTTATTTAAAGTTCTAACTAGTATTGTGAAGGGGTAAAATACAGAAAGTCACACTCTCCCCCAACTCATTCATGTTGAGGTAATAAAAACGTAGCTTAATAATTTGAATTCTTATGCCTTCCTACCCTATAGATATTGGAGAATCTTCTTTACTCGCCTTACAGGAGGCTATTTATGATGCCAGTAAGCTGATGGTATTGGCAGATGACCATACCTATGATGCTTGTTATCCTCTGTTACAGCCTTATCTGCCGTCACATCATATATGCGTGATTACACCAGGAGAATCCTTTAAGGTGCTAGAGACCTGCCAGCTGATCTGGGATGCGCTTACCAGGGAACAGTTTGACCGGAAAGGGATACTGATTAACCTGGGAGGAGGAGTGATAGGAGATATGGGCGGATTTGTGGCGGGCACCTATAAGCGTGGGATCAGATTTGTGCAGCTCCCTACTACCCTCTTAGCACAGGTAGATGCTAGCGTGGGGAGTAAACTGGGGATAGACTTTAAAGGCTTCAAAAACCATATAGGGTTATTTTTAGATCCTGTAGGCGTTTATATTTATCCTCCTTTTTTAACCACCCTTCCTGAGCGGCAGTTTCTTTCCGGATTTGCTGAAGTAATTAAGCACCACCTCATTGCTGATGGGGAGGCTTGGAATACCCTAAAAGCGGTATCTCCAAAGTCAGTAGAGATAAGCGGCATCATAGCGCATTCTGTGGGAGTGAAATCTCGAATAGTTCATGAAGATCCTTTTGAGCATGGAATCAGGAAGGCCTTGAACTTTGGGCACACCATAGGCCATGCCATAGAAAGTTACTTTTTGGAACACGGACCACTGGTACTACACGGGGAAGCTGTGGCCGCAGGGATGATAGTTGAATCATTTATTTCCATGAAAAAAGGCTTGCTAACGGAAGCAGCTCTATATGAGATTAGTAGATATATCAGTAGCTATTACACCTTGCCTACAGTAGGTGAAGATATATTCGAAAATGTATTCTCAAGAATGAAGAATGATAAAAAGAACCTGGACGGGAAAATTATGTGTACTCTATTGGATGGAGTAGGGAAGGTACAGGTGAATTCTCCCATCACCCTGGAAGATACCCAGGAAGCCCTACGGTTTTATAATAGTAAACACTCTTCAACATCTATTCTATGATCAAGTCGTTTCAGTCATTTATTCCCAAGATTGCTGAGGATGCATTCATAGCGGAAAATGCTACGGTTATAGGAGAGGTGAGTATAGGAAGCAGGAGTAGCGTTTGGTATCAGGCTGTTATCAGAGGAGATGTGGGGGCCTTGGTGATAGGAGAGGAAACTAATGTGCAAGATGGGGCCGTCATCCACTGTTCAGAGTTTAGAACCCAAACCCATATAGGAAATAGAGTGGTGATAGGGCATCAGGCTATGCTGCATGGGTGTACCATAGAAGATGAAGTATTAGTGGGGATGAGTTCCATTATTTTAGATGAGGTATATGTCCCTTCCCATACTATTATAGCAGCGGGCGCACTCATTCCGGAAAGAACACATCTGGAATCAGGCTATATATACGCCGGGGTTCCCGCCAAAAAGCTCAAGAAAGCTTCCCCAGAACAAATAGCCCACATTAACACTCTCGCTACTCGCTACGTCCGCAAGGCTAAATTACACCAGGAAGCCAGGATATTGACTCGTGAGGACTGTATGTCTAAGGGGACATGAGATTTAACCTTTTAGGAAATTACCTGAGAGGGTTCATGTAGTACATCGACTAAGCTGAAAAGTGGATTCATACCCCCCTTCCCTCTCAGCAGAGATTAAAATTTGATACTCGAATTAAACTTTTTGTGGTTTCTCCCATCTAAGAGTTGTAACCAATTAATTATTCAAGTTTTCGAGTAATGAAGAAATTCTTATTGATATGTTCCCTAGCCTTTGTATTTGCTAGTATAGTTCCCTCCTACACCCAGGCGCAAGTAGTGGTAGTCACTAAGCCAGTTAAGCCTAAGGTGGTAGTAGTTAAAAAAGTATGTGGCCCTAGGTCTGTATGGATAGATGGACACTGGACGTACAACCGTAGAGTGGGCAGATATGTCTGGATAAAAGGAACATGTGTAAAGAGAAAAGTAGGCCATAGATGGGTAGCCGGCCGCTGGGTAAAAGTGGCCAGAGGGTGGAAGTGGGTACCTGGAAGATGGGCGCGCGTATAGGCAGAAGAGCTAGGCTGATCGTTATTGGGGGACATAGTGGTCCCCTTTTTTATGGGCTATTTTTTACAAACAATTTTTTTTGCCATAGATTAAAGGTGTATGAACACCCTTAGTCCTTTTCAGACCGACCGGTCCTTTGCTAGTAGCCAGGATAAAGCCGATACTTTGCATTTCTTGAAAGAGAGATTTTATCTACCTGCTGCTCCCAAGGGAGGAATATCTACTTACATGTGTAGTAACTCGTTGGGTTGTCAAGCTCGTACAGCTTCTACCTATGTAGAGCAGGTTATGGAGCAGTGGAAAGAGATAGCCGTAAAGGGTCATTTTCAGGGAAAACACCCATGGACCACTTACCATGAAGAGCTAGATATACTGATGAGTAAAGTGGTGGGAGGGAAAGCAGAAGAGGTGACCATCATGAATACCCTGACCGTAAATCTTCACCTGATGATGGTATCTTTCTATAGGCCTACCCCATCAAGGTATAAGATCCTGGTAGAAGGGAATGCCTTTCCTAGTGATCTGTATGCCTGTGAATCTCAGATTCGTTTTCACGGATTTGAGCCTGAGGAGTCATTATTGAAAATTTTTCCTAGGGAGGGAGAAGAGCTGCTCAGGGAGGAAGATATTTTCCAGCTCATTACGGAAAAAGGAGAAGAGATAGCCTTAGTAATGCTAGGAGGGCTTAATTACTACACAGGCCAGGTACTGGATATGGAGGCTATTACCATAGCAGGGCATGAAAAAGGCTGCCTAGTAGGCTTTGACCTGGCCCATGCAGCAGGGAATGTCCCACTTAGCCTACATGAATGGGGGGTAGATTTTGCTAGCTGGTGTACCTATAAATACATGTGTTCCGGGCCAGGGGGGCCGTCTGCTGTATTTATACATGAGAGGTGGTTAGGAGAGAAAAATATTCCCCGTTTTGAGGGATGGTGGGGACATGATAAGAAAGAACGTTTTTTAATGGAACCCCACTTTAAAGCCATCCCCACAGCAGAAGCATGGCAACTCAGCAATGCACCCATTCTCCCTTTAGCCACGTTAAGAGCATCACTAGAGATTTTTGATGAGATGGGCATGGAAGCCCTGAGGCATAAAAGTATAGCACTGACAGATTATCTGGCCTATCTCCTTCAGCCTTTAGTAGGGGATGGGTCTATCCGTATCCTCACACCCATGGATGCAGAAAGGAGAGGGGCTCAGCTAAGCCTGTTTTTTTCTTCAAGGGGAAAAGAGCAGTTTCAGAAGTTAATGGAGGCAGGAGTTATTTGTGATTGGCGGGAACCCAATGTGATTCGCCTGGCGCCAAGTCCGCTATACAACACCTTTGAGGATATTTGGATAGCCGCCAATGCATTAACAGGATGAAGTGGTTTAGGAAAAGGAATACCTCCCGTCAGGTAGAAGCGCTATTCCAGGCTATGGAAGAAAAATCGTTGCCTAAGGTAAGGGCCCTCATTTCCGCTACGCCTACCCTCGTGGGGAAAAAGGACCACCAAGGAATTTCTCCTTTTATATATTCAGTCTACATGGGAGAACCTTCTATAGTCAGCTATCTGATAGAGAAGGGGGCTACTCCCAATGAGATAGCAGCTGATGGTAGTTCTGCTTTAACCATCTGCATGATGGAAGGGAGGCAGGAGCTATTACAGCTCTTATTAGAAAAGGGAGCTGATCCTGATTTACCAGATAGGTATATGGCTACTCCCTTAATGTATGCGGCCCAACGTAAACTTCCCCAGGAGGCGTCTATCCTACTTGCGCATGGTGCTACTCCTGAGTTAAGAGATAGTGAAGGGGATACTATATTGATGTATGCAGTTTCTTCTGGCTCCGTAGAAATTGTAAAGCTCTTGTTAGCATACGGAGCTAATCCTAACAGCAGGAACTATGATGGCCTTTCAGCCCTGGATAAGTCGTTAGACAGTGAAATCAGTAATCTGCTCCAGGAAGCCCTGAATCAATAGATAAATATTACGCAGGAAAGATTTTACCTCCCTTACAGATAATAAGCTTATCAACATCTTATACTTTTGACATTCACCAAATAGAGTTATGGTAGGAAGAATATTTCTATTAGAACTCCTACGCTATCCTGTATATCTGAATTCACAACCCAGCATTTTTTTCTCTGTTCCGGAGAATGAATACATACTCACAAAATTAGATAAGAAGCATGTTACCCCTTGTGAGCGCATAGGGAGTGGAGTTAATTCACCTTTAGTCTCCACCTAAGCTTTTTTATGCAGGAATAGATCCAACACAAAATTTATAAAGTTAGTAGAGCAGTTTTGTAAGTAAGAAATGGATACGCATTACCGTCTTGAAGTCTGGGTATCCCCTGAGCAGTATCATCACGTATGCAGCGCATTAAAAATACCGGCAGAGGTGGCACCACGCTCTATCATTAAGCTGTTTGAAGCTCACAGGCCTATGATCCCTCAGATGGAGGAGGTCAATAGATATTTAGATCTAGCTGAGGGATTATATCCCTCTGTGGAATCGCTAGATCTGAAGCGGGAGGCCATCACGCTATGGATAGAGAGTGCCTGTAAACCAGAGTGTAGCCTCTTATTTGACCCTATGACCCTGATCAGGTTGGGGCAGGAAGAAATTAAGCCCTGTATTTCATTTTGGAAAGATGGTCGTGACGTGCTGATGCCTAAGGAATCTCTCGTGGAGCATGAGGCCAAGCCCATAGAAATAGAAGACATCTGGATAGAGGAGGAGGCAGTAAGGTATGATGAGGAAGGGGAGCTCATATCTGAGATTGGAGGAGAATACACAGATGTGTATGTCCGCTTTAGCGACCAGACGGTCTGGCATGCTTCCTGTTACACTTACACCTTCATTAGAAAGTTTATAGCTAAACACGGTTCCCTTGAGGATTCCTACCTCTGGAAAAGAAATATGATTTTCATCTCAACATTAGAGAGGGAAGGAATAGAGCAGCTTATTCTAAATTTATTAGAGGGGAGTATGTTTGAATATGCTTTTGAGCAGGTAGGAGGAGAAAAAGAAGTAATCTTAGAGCCTAATACTGGCTTAGTAGAGTTGAAAATTATTCATGAGTTGGCAGACCGTTCGGATATAGAGAAAGTGTTAGGAGTTAATGAGTCCCAGGTTCATGCTTCTGCTAATTTGTGGTCATTACAGCTTCAGAGAAAAGCTGATGAAGGATATGTAGACCATTTAGGCTATATGATGGATCTGCTAGAGGGGAAATTCTCTAAACTAGCGGAATTAGGGATTCAGAAAATGGATATAAGCATTAGGTGGACGCATTATTATGAGGATCAGTGCCACCTGGAATTCACCCCGCCCATACTAGCTAGACTAGGGAAAAATGGAATATCTCTTGAACTGATCTGCAAAAGGGTAGGGGCTAATATCGCCAGGTGTTTAGAGTGAAATAGGTAAATAGATCTATTTTTCAGCATGTATGCAGCTGATGGGAGGCATTATGGTATGTTATCTGTAGAGTCTCCTAAGAAAAAAAGCCTGTAGGAGAGGAAAGTGGCAGGAATTAATCCTACCTTTGCAGCGCCAAATTAAGCATTTATGCAATCCATTAGAAATATAGCCATCATTGCCCATGTAGATCACGGGAAAACTACCTTGGTAGATAAGATGCTCCATCAGGGAAACCTGTTTGGGGATCATGAGAGACCGGGAGAACTTATCATGGACAGCAATGATCTAGAACGTGAGAGGGGAATAACCATTCTCTCCAAGAATGCCTCAGTAAGGTATAAAGGAACCAAAATCAACATCATAGACACCCCTGGTCACTCCGATTTTGGGGGAGAAGTAGAGCGGGTGTTAAATATGGCTGATGGGGTATTACTATTGGTAGATGCCTTTGAAGGGCCTATGCCTCAGACCCGCTTTGTATTACATAAGGCCCTATCCTTAGGCTTAAATCCCATTGTAGTTATTAATAAGGTAGACAAGCCTAACTGTAGGCCTGAGGAGGTGAGGGATGATGTCTTTGAGCTTATGTTTGAGCTGGACGCTTCCGAGGAGCAATTAGATTTTACTACTGTCTACGGTTCTGCCAAGCAGGGATGGATGGGAGAAGCCTACGATCAGCCTCAAGAGGATATATCCTACTTACTAGATCAAGTGCTGGAATTAGTCCCTCCTCCCAAAGTGAATGAGGGGCCAGCGCAGTTGCAGATCACCAGCTTAGATTATTCTTCTTATGTGGGAAAAATAGCGGTAGGTAAACTCCTGAGAGGGAAATTAACGGAGAATATCCCTATCAAAATTATAGATAGAGAAGGGGGGATTCGTCAGGCTAGGCTAAAGGAGGTTTTTGTATTTGACGGCCTTGGGAAAAAGAAGGTAGATAGTGTAGAAGCAGGTGACATCTGTGCATTAGTAGGGCTGGAAAGATTTGACATAGGGGATACAGTAACGGACTTTGATCATCCAGAGGCCTTACCTCCTATCGCTATTGATGAGCCTACCATGAGTATGCTCTTCACTATAAATAATTCTCCCTTCTTTGGGAAGGAAGGGAAGTTTGTTACTTCCAGGCACCTAAAAGAGAGGTTAGATAAGGAGTTAGAGAAAAATGTGGCCCTGAAAGTGGAAGATACAGATTCCGCTGATGCCCATATGGTATTTGGGAGGGGGGTACTCCATCTATCCATTCTCATAGAAACCATGAGGAGAGAGGGATACGAGCTACAAGTAGGTCAGCCTAAAGTGATAGTGAAGGAGGTAGAAGGGAGAAAATGTGAACCCATAGAAGAACTGAGAATAGACCTGCCTGAGCATATGTCTGGTAGGGCCATAGATCTGGTAACTAGAAGGAAGGGAGAACTACTAAACATGGAGGTGAGGGGAGAACGCTGCTTTCTCACCTTTGAGATTCCTTCCAGAGGGCTGATAGGTCTCAGAAATGATATTCTTACTGCTACTGCCGGGGAGGCTATTATGGCGCATAGGTTTAAGTCTTTTGAGCCAGTAAAGGGAGATATAGAAAAGCGGAATGCTGGTTCATTAATAGCACATGAGAAGGGGACAGCCATTTCCTATGCGTTGGATAAACTGCAGGATAGAGGGAAGTTTTTTATAGCCCCTCAGGAGGAAGTATATGAAGGGATGGTCATAGGAGAAAATAACAGGCAGGATGATCTGGTAGTGAATGTTACCAAGACCAAGAAGCTCACTAATATGCGTGCGGCTGGTTCTGATGATAAGTCTAAACTAGCACCCCCTATACGGTTCAGCCTGGAAGAAGCCCTGGAATACATTAAGGAAGATGAGTACCTGGAGGTTACGCCTAAGAGCCTGCGAATCAGAAAAATCCAACTCAGAGAGCATGAGCGTAAGCGTAAGAATGGCAGATAGCTCCCAAATCTAGCCACTTACATTCCTTACTGACTTTTCTATGTGCGGTTAATTATTCACTCATGGTAGAGGTAAGATCATAAGCTAGGGTGAATCTAAGGGTGTTATCTAATGGATGATCCTCCTCTGGAAACAGCAGAAGAGATACATCAAGGCTGAACCCTCTATACGTTCCCCCAAGCCCCACTGTAAAAAACTTTCTATCTCCTTTGAACGGGTCTTCATGAAAAAAACCTCCCCTGGCCGCCACTATATTCATAAACTGATACTCAAGACCTAAAGAAAAGTTGATCTCTGATAGTTCTTCACTAAATCCATTTTCTGCATCAGAAAAACTCCCCAGCATCCCTTCTATTAGCCCTTTATCAGAGCTACCTCCTTCAGATGGGACCAATAGCTTATTAAAATCATTGGTGAAAGTGATAGCATGTAGTTCATTAATGGCTAAGGTAAGTGCATAGCCTAGCCTTAAGTTGACTGGTAAAAAATCTTCATCAGATGAGATGTCTGTATAGGAAACCTTAGGGCCTATATTGGATAGGTTGAGACCTGTTTGTAGGGTTAGGCCATTACTACCTACACTATAAGTGGAGAGGTAGAATAGGGATATATCAGCAGCTACGGCATGTATATCAAAGTTAGCCTGGGAAAAGGAGGGATTTACCGCTAGTCTACTCCGGATATACCTAAAACTTAATCCAGCCGATAGCTTTTCAGCCAGCTTGCGAGTGTATCCCACATCTACTGCTAGCTCAAGAGGAGTATCTGTTCCTATAGGCTGGCCTAGGCCGTCTGTAAATTCTATCTCTCCGTAGTTAAAATACCTGAACGATCCGAAAATGGTGCCTGCTCTTTCCCCCAGGTTGTAATAAGCGGACGTATAGGAGAGGAAGAGATCAGGTATAGCGGACTTCCCAAACCGGGGATCCAATACATTTTGAATTTTGATATTTCTTAACCACGGGACAAATGAAGTGCTGACACCAAAAGAACCCTTGAAAAAGGAAATAGTAGCAGGGTTCCAGTGTACCGCATTAGCATCATCTGCTGTGGCTACTCCTGATTCTCCCATGGCCCCTGCACGTGCATCTGGAGCTAGCGTTAGGAAAGGAACAGCTGTTGTGATGGTTCTCACACCTTGCTGACCTGAGTTATTTGTTTGGGCAAGGCAAAAATGAAAAGATGGGCATAATAATATGCCCATCAATATGGAAAGTTGTCTTTTCATGCCAGTATTGCTTAATCTATAGAAGCAGTACCCGTCTAGCATAACTATATCATCCTTACTCAGTCTCTATAGGAGCGAAATCATACGTAAGGGTGAATCTTAGTGTATTCTGTAGTGGGTGGTTCTGCTCAAGTGGAGCTAGGTAAGCAAAATGAAGACCGAATACATTGTACCGGATTCCTGCTCCCAGGGTGATGAACTTACGGTTACCTTTCTTAGGATCCTCATAGAAATATCCTACTCTGGCAGCGAACAAGTCGCGATACCAATACTCAAAACCGGCAGAAACGTTGATTTCAGAAATCTCTTCCCCAAACCCATCCTGCGCATCACTAAAGCTTCCAAAAATACCCTGTAGTAAGGCCTCATCAGAGTTACCTCCCTCAGAAGGGACTAATAACTTATTGAAGTCATTCGCGAAGGTGATGCTATTATAATCATCTACCTGTACTTTGAATGCATAGCCTATTCTCAGGTTTACAGGAATAAAGTCCTGATCCGCTGTATTGTCAGTATAGGAAACCTTAGGCCCTATATTAGAGATATTCATTCCCGCCTTAAAGTTCACTGGGCTTCCATTAACTGAGAAGTCAGTGTTATAAAGGAAAGAAAGATCACCTGCAATAGAATTAACAGGATTAATGGGCTGGCCTATATTAGCGTTAGACGCCAGGCGACTGTAGATATACCTTAGGGTTACAGCGGCAGAAAGATTAGGGGTAACTTTTCTTGCATACCCCACATCTACAGCAAACTCATTGGGTTTGTCGCTACCTATAGGCTGTCCTAAGCCATCAGTAAATTCAATATCTCCTAGGGAAAAGTATCGTAGGGAGGCTCCTACTACTCCTCCTTTTTCCCCTGTGTTATAGTAGCCAGATAGATACATCAGGTTAATGTCTGGAATCCCCAATGAACGGAGCCATGGAGAATATGACATACTGAACCCCATCTGGTTTTGAAAGAAAGCCATAGCTGAGGTGTTCCAATGTAAAGCGTTGGCGTCATCTGTGACGGCTACGCCTGCCTCTCCCATACCGCCAGCGCGGGAATCAGGAGCTACAAGTAAAAATGGAACAGCTGTAGTAATGGTTCTGGTGCCATCTTGGCCCGCAGTGTTGGTCTGGGCCAGGATATACTTGCCATGTACGCATAGGAATACTAGGCATGTGATAGTAACTGCTAACTTACGCATATGAATGCTACCTTAAACTTATAATGTAATACAAACGAGAGTCTACGTTATACCATAGGCAGGCGGCAAATATTATTTCTGCGGGATAAAAGTAATGATTAATTGTAGTTATGCAGCAACGAGAAAAAACTTATTCTTACGTTTTACATGACAAATATAAGAGATAAAGCCGTAAATTCTTGTCTCTCTCTTACTTAAGTTAACCATTCAGGTTTAATTTCTTACCAGTGAGAGGCTTAGCTTCTATCTTTCTCCTATATAACGTCAATTAATACCCATTTCGTTGATTGAAAGGGGGATTTTTTCTTAAGGTTTTATCCAAACCATTCTGTTATAGGTGTTTACCTCACTCCCTGAACCTCTGTCAGTAAGAGAAACCTTGTACAAATAAATACCTGGGCTTAGCTGAGTACCGTTAGTATGAGTTCCATTCCAGCTAATACCTTCAAAATTATTGCCGGAGGCAAGGAAATCTGCACTAAGTAATCGGACACTTCTTCCCTGAGTATCAAACACCTCCACTTCCACGCTTAGATTCTTTCCAGACTGGTTATGGCTAATTTTAAAGGTAGTTTCATCTCCCAGGGTGCTGGGATTTGGATAATTTAATACCTGTTCCAGGGCCATATTTTCATTACTGACTACTATAAAAGCGGTGATGGCTTCCGCAGGATTATTAGCACCATCCCACACCCTAACACGGATGTTATGTTCTCCTTCAGCCAGATCTCTAAGCCTGTAGTTGACAGACCCTTTGGTATAATCATCCTTAGCAGCAGTGTAGAAATCATTGAGAATAATGGGATTAGCTTCATCCTCATCCAGAATCCCTATAAGCTCGTGGCCTACCCCACTGCCCACAGTATTAATTCCACTCTCATCACTCACATCCAAGAGTAAGACCGGGTCACTATCCGTACTACTCCCATCAGTCCAACTCCTATCATTCAGGAATAAGTCAATGGCAGGTCCCTGCTCATCTGGTGCCGCACTGACGTCTGTACCCCCAATAAATATATTATTATAACAGCCAGCACCATCTACTTCTTGATTACTGAAGTACAGACTTATTTTTCCCGTTCCATCATCATATGAAATATCTAGTGGTATTTTGAAGGAAACGTCAAATTGTCCATTTGCTACTGTAGCCTTACCACTGAATATCCTATTCTTTCTCCAATCAAAGGTAAAGTTTGAAAGGCGGGTAGTAAACCTGCTGGGCTTATCAAAAACGGTAACGTCCAGTTCCCCATTATAATCACTGATAAGGGTACCATTTAAGTCGTTAATGGTTCCTTGTAGGTTCACTAGAGATAAAGACTTAAGGGTATCTCCTTCTGTAGCTAAAGGAAGGTCATTTATGGTCTGTATATTAGCTCTTAGGCTCGGGTAATTTAGCTGGATGGCAGGATCTCCCATAAGCGTGAAGTTCCTGGAGTTAATGTTGGTAAAATCTCCCAGGACAAAGGTTCTGTTTTTAGTCCGCTGCATAACCTCTCCCATGGTGGGCATTCTCCCTTTTTCCTCATCATACGTAAATACTTCCCTGTAAAAGTTCTGATTCAGGGTAGCATTAGGATTGGAGAACACTAACCTTACGGTTGTAAATAGGGAAATAGCGCCGCCATCTGCCTTCTCCAGCATGACTTCAGCACCTGATCTCAGCCCTGGATCATCCCATCTTCCAAATTCACAAGTGGCAGTAACTACCACTGGCAGCTTTTCCCCATTTCTCATTTGGGGGATATCAGATATCTCTAGTATCCTGGAATTAGACCAGGCAAATTCTCCTCCGTGGCCAGTGTAGTTAATGATGAGGCTTCCTTGATCCATAGCATCCAGAAGGGCATCTCTTCCATCTGGAAACGTAGGCTGCGTAGGGGTAGGGACAAAGGTATAATTGTCCATATAGATCTTTTCTACGTTATAACAAGCATTGGCATTTTCTATCAGCGGAGAGTAATTATCTGCTTGACTCACGTGAATGTTCCCTTCTCCCTCTTTATGGTCAGCTACTAATACCACCCTGTTTCTCCAGTCTCCTGCGCTTTCCATATCCGTTACGTAAGAGATAATCTTATCTACTACAGCTCTGGCCTGTTCTACTGTGGAAGCCGGGATACGACCGATGCCTGCGTCCAAGAAGTTTCTTTCAGTTCTAGTATCACCATTCAGATTAGAACTTTCTCCCCAAAAGCCTTCCTCATCATCTAAAAAGACAAAGAAATCATCACTCGTATAAGATTGGGTAGGGCTCCATGAGTTTCTGCTCTGGTAAGTAAGGAGAAGTCCCAACGCAATAGAGTTCCCATCAATGTCTTTAAGCACTCCTTTATAGTCATAAGACCCATCTCCAAACATCAGTACATGTCCCGGGAGTACACCTCCTGATAGGTCATAAAACATTTTAATAAAGTCTCTCACTGCAGTAACATCCTGCTTTCCACTGGAGAATTCATTATAGATAGCGCCAGGCGTAACTACGTGAACTACCCTGCCAAACTGGGTTCGGTGGAAGTCTGCTAGCCTTTCTGCCTCCTGTCTTAATTCTGGAGCAGTGATAATGAGGTAATTAGCTAATTCTAATCCATGAAGGTTTTGATTAGGAATTTGCCTCCCAAAGACTGGAGTGTTAAAATCAGTGGTAAAACCTTTGTAGGTTTTAGGGCCTGAAAGGGTAGTGGTAAAGGTATTGGACTGAAGGGTGATTTCTTCCGGGCGGAGAGGGTTACTCACGTCCCATATCCTGTTCCCTTCAGCATTAGCTACTGAAATTCTCCCTACAGTAAAAGGGTTAGCACTGGCTGGCAGCCTGAATTCAAAATCAGCCTTTTCCTGTAGATCTAGGATTTTATCATAATTAATTTCTATCCAATCTAGCCATCCTTCGGAGCGGGAGTCTCCAGCTTTATCATAGACTAGTCTGAGGGGCATTCTATTATTTTGAATTTCAGAAGCTGATACGGAATAAGTAGCTATTCTATCAAAATAATATACTGCATCACTATTATTTACATCAGCTCTACGTACTGATAAAGTCCCTATTCTGTTTTCTCCTACTTCAGCATAAAAGCGGGAAGAAGCTCCAGACCTAGCTGTTACCCTCATGCTGATGGTGATTTCCCCATCAGGCGCTAAGTCAGGCATGTCGAAAATATATTCTTTCTCTGTGATTAGGTCAAATTTATCTCCTAGCCAGTATCTGCCAGACTTAATGGGATTATCATTATCCGTTTCTACAAAAGATAGTCCTTTTGCTTCTGTGATTTCCAGGGTAGGATTAATAGGTGCTTCAGCTGGCTGAATGCGTAATCCTGCTTGTTCTCCAATTCTCAGAAAGTAGAAAGCAGTATCTGAGTATAAGTTAAGGCTATGCTGAAACCGTAGTACTTCCTCATTATAGGTCCAGGTGTGTGGAGACTGCCCATAGAAAAGCAGGTAATCATTCTGGTCAAAGCTTCCATCACTTTCACCTGCTACCCAAATGGCATTCTCTACTAAGTCATCATGCCTGGGCGCTATATTCGCTTGGGGGAGCATAGCCCCTCCATTTCCATATAGTTGAATATTGGCAGGATTAATAGAGGCTATGTTAATACCTAGCTGGTTAAAAAAGGAAGCATCCAGCTTATAAATACCATCTTTTTGCACGCCTATTTTATACCAGTCCCCTGTCGCTAAAACAGAGCTGCTCGCATACGCTCGCGTTTGGGCCCAAATAGATGTGGGAGAACCCATTCCTGCCAGGAGAAGAAAAGCGCAAATGAAAGTTGTCAGCCGTCGAAACATGTTGTACCTCTTTTATCTGATAAGATAACGATGGAAACCATTACTTGTGATAGTCCATTAATGTAATGTCAAATTACAGAAAATACCCTCTGCAATTGTGGGAAAAAAATGGGTATCTATACACTTAGTGGAAAAAACATAGAAATTTATCTATCTAAGGACCAGGAAAGTGTACCCCAGCTGACATCTTTTTCTGGTTAGGACTCCGTGATAGTTTCTTCCTCTACCTCTTCTGCTTCAATGAATCCCGCAATTTCATCTGTTTCTGCTCCATCTTCATTATCCTTATCTAGCAGTAAAAGAAGTACAGGAAGCAGCAGTAAGTTGCTAAACATAGCAATTCCAAGGGTGATGGATGTCAGGGTTCCCAGGGCCTGTGTACCTCCAAAGGAAGAGGCCGTAAAGGTTACAAAGCCAAAGAATAAAATGATAGAGGTGTAAATCATGCTTACCCCTGTATCCTTGAAGGAATTAGAAATAGCCTGAGAGATAGTATCTCCCAGAGAACGTGCTAATCTGTAGCGTGCCAGGAAGTGAATAGAATCATCTACTGCTATCCCAAAAGCCACTCCAAACACTAGGGCCGTAGAAGGTTTAAGTGGAATCCCAACATATCCCATAACGCCCGCTACCATGATGAGGGGGAGGAAATTAGGTATCAGACTAATGACAATCATTCTCCAGGAACGGAAAAGTAAGCCCATGATGATAGCTATAATCACAAAGGCTATCGCCAGACTGGTCAGTAGATTATTGATCAGATACTCATTTCCCTTGATGAAAATAGGAGTAGTTCCCGTAATGCTTATGTTGTACTTAGAGGTATCTGTCCCGAAGATATCATCTATGTCATTAGAAACAGAGTCTATTAACCGTTCCATCTCTAATGAGCCTATGTCTCTGATGGAAGCGGAAACACGTGTCTTCTGCATGAGGGAGTCTGTGAGCGTAGATTTTACGACTGCATCCGTGTTTAGCTCAGTATTTTGGAGGTAGGAACGGATGAAATTATACTCATCTCTGGAAGGAATATCATAGGCAGTCGGATCACCCCCGAATAAGGACTGCCGGAGAAACATCACGAAATCTGTAGCACTGAAGCTCCTGGAAATCTTATCCTGATAATATTCCCCTTCTGCCAGCCTTCTTTGGAGTTGGTATACCTTTTTAAGGGTAGAAAGGCGCTGGACGCCCCTGGGTTTCTTCGTATCTATGAGAATTTCAAATGGAAGTGCGCCATTAAAATTTTCCTCTATGTATCTGAGGTCAGTTAGAATTTTACTATCCTCAGGTATATCATCAACTATATAAGCTATAGGCTGAATTCTGCTCATGCCATACAAAGAGATAATGGCAACTATCACAGAAATGCTAATGACCTTCCACTTATGATGATGGACTATGCGGTCTATGGTCCTAATAGAAAAGTCTAGGGTCTTTCTATCCAGGTGTTTGGTTTGGTATTCTGTAGGAGGCGGGAGGAAGCTGAGGACAATGGGAATTAAAATCAGCGAAATAAAGAAAGCTGCCACTACACTTAGTCCCGCAATAATTCCAAACTCCTTCAGCGGTTGAATATCTGTAAAAGCGAGTACACCCAGTCCCACGGCCGTAGTAGCATTGGTCATGATGGTTACTATCCCTATTTTTTCAATCACCTGAATAAGGGACTTCATCTTATTATTAGTCCGCCTAAATTCTAAATGGTATTTAGTGATGAGGTAGACACAGTTAGGAATGGTGATAACCGTGATGAGGGCAGGAATAACCCCTAGGATTAGAGTGATCTTGTAATCAAAAATCCCTATGAGTCCCAGCGTACAAATGATAACCCCCAGTACCACAAGCATGGGGAAAATAACCATGTATAGAGACCGGAAAAAGATGAGTAGAGTTACAGCCAATACCGCCAGGGCTATGTAGAGAAACAGAGCTAACTCCCACTTAATGGTCTTATGCACGTTTACCCTAATAGAAGGAAGGCCTGCATACCTTAATGGAATACTGAAGCTTTCTTCAAAAACCGAGGTGTAAGCAGTTATATCATCATATACTTCTGTCTTCCTGGCTGAGTTCAGGAAGGTATCTACAACTGAAATGGCAATTAGCGTAGTCTGGGCATCATCATCCAGTAATAACCCTTTATAGAATGGAAGAGAATTTATTTCACTGGCAAGACTATCTACCTCAGCTTGGGTGCTAGGCTTTTCTACTACTACCGGGACTACCTGATAGCGTTCATTTTCGCTATCAGCCTTGATATTATAGAGGTGTGTAATGGCTACCACATTCTCTACCCCATTCACTGTTTTGAGGTTTTCTACCAAGTCATAAATACCATTGAAAACAGGAAGAGAGAAAAATTCTCCTTCAATTCCCACTACCAGGACATTTCCATCTTCTCCAAATTGCTCTTTGAAATCAAGGTAACTGCTGAGTTCCTCATCTTCTACAGGGATAACTTGCGTCAGCTCATGAGAAATTTCAGTCCCTCTCAGTGACCACATCAAGGAAATCAGGAGTCCTAATAGGATTAGGAGAAAGATCCTTCGTCGTACTATAAATGTAGCTATCGCCTTCCAAGCAGGACTCATAAGCTGTAAAAGTAGTAAAATTTCTGAAGGATAAAGCTCATCTCGTCAGCACAAGTATTTTTCTGGCTAGAATTTTCATTTAGCCTCTATCTTGATGGTAAATCTCTGATATAAAGCAAGCAATTTCCTTCTGTCTAGACGTTCTTCTTCTTTAAACTCTCTAGGCGTAATTCTCACATTTTGGGCTAGAATACCTCTGTTTTGAAATGCTAACTGCAATTTTCTTGACCGTCCCCTCATTAAAGAGCCAAGTGCAAATGGAATATCCGTCGTGGTATCTCTAATAATGGTGAAGGTGTAAGCATCATGAATCTCTGGAAACTTAGTCAGTAAGTAATAAAACTCTGAGAGGAGCTGATACCCTTCCTCACTCATACTATCTGACTGAACCATGAATAAATCACTCCCTTCTACACTCAATTGTATCCTTTCTGGCTGTTCAGAGATGGTGATGTCCCTTAGCTCTGGAATAGCCGAAAGGCTGTCTTTGAATGCTTCCCAAAATATGATGCTCCCAAAGTCCAACTTAAAACTAGTCTCTGCTGTTTGGTCTGAAGGAGGAATATCTACTTTTCCATCTAGCCACCGTTCAGGAAGAGGGAGTAGTTGGATCTTTTTTGTCTCTGGGTAGAGGGTATCTAATGGCCCAGAGGGAGGAGGTAAGAAACCTTGTCTGTCAGGGATGAGGTACCTGCGCCTGACCATTCTATTCTGTATGACGGGATCCGCGTAGAGGAGGGAGATATGATCTTGCAGTTTATCTGCCCGTACGCTGGCCCGTTGGGAGTTACTTTTACTTTGGCTATGACCGGGTTCTTTCAGTAATCTCCAACTGGGGATCAGTTCAGACTTGGCATTCATCCGTGCCCGTATTTGCGGATCCGCGTACAGAGCCACCAGATAATTCTGGAGGGAGTCAGCACGGAACTCATTCAGACTAGCTTCAAAAGCTTGTTGAATGGCTTTTTGATTTTGGCGGATCTGCTCTTCATTTGAACAGCTAATGAGCAGGAAGGCAAGCGCCACATAAAACCAACTGTACTTCAATAGATTGCCTTGTGAGAGATAGAATAAAACGCCGCTTGAGTATTCCTCTTGAGAGGACATGCAAATTAGCCAAAAAATCCTACCTTCACCCAATCATTTCGGTAGCAGAAGCTACCAATTTGTATATATGCTAGAGGAATTGCCCTTCAAATATCCCAATTACCGTTAACCCTAAGCCCAATGGACGGAAAAGCCATTATCCTCTCCGGAGGATTATTTGATTCTATGAATGCCAAAACTGCTCACGGGTTAGTTAGAGGCACGGACAGATATGAAATAGTGGGGGTGATAGATGCCCCCTTACATGGAAAAGATGCTGGAGTGGTATTAGATGGGAAGCATAGAGATATAAA
>JBCCLI010000012.1:0-36009 GCA_039026975.1 Bacteroidota bacterium
CATATACGTAGCAACTAAAGCCTCATTAGCGGCAGCATTAGGGGCTCATCTGAGTAGGAATGGGAACCGTAATAACTGTGCATAAGTCAGCCCTAATGATGAAACTAGGAGGGTGATAGTGAAAACTACTTTATAATTACTTTCATGACTAGAGAAATTAATAGGTTGAAATGAGTTGGTAGTGAGAGAGATAGAATCCACATAATAAGCTTAAAGTATCCATTCTTCCCAGTATCAAAATATGCCATATATATGCTAAAATGCATATGACTAGAGGTCGGTTTCAGGAAGTATGAGATAGGAATAGCGGATGATTATAGCTAGAATTCAGTATCAAGTACACTATATGGCAGCCCTTTACAACCCTTTCAGGAAAAATCACCACTTTCATGGGATGAAAAACTATGCTATGGCTTACATACTACTCATTTGTCTTCTGATGGGAAGTAAGATGGGGGGGGCACAGCCGCACAATGGGGAGATTTATGCTTCCTTGTTAGCGTCGTTTTTAAATGATTCTATTCCCGGGTTCAAGGAAATTAAGGGAGAAAGGGTAGAAAGCTATTTCCCGGAAGTAGAAGTAGATACCCTAACTCGCTTGAAAATTAGGATGGGGGAAACACAAATCAGCTACCAGCAGCTAGACAAAAAAGTGATTGAGAGAAAAATAGGGATACCTATCAGCTTACAAGACTCCATGCTTAGGACTAAGCAATTGGTATATCGGGATACGCTCAGCCTCAGTGAGTTTAAGCACATCTATAAGGGAAGCCCCATGGAATTGAGAGGAGATAGCCCAAAAGTAGGGGCAGTTTGGATACGGCCCATAAGTATTATTGGCGGTACCCTGGCAGCTATCCTTGGATTATTTTTAATCAGATCCTCTTAACTTAGCGCTTTAATCTTTGCATGAGTAGAATAGAAGAAAAGGAAAAAAACGGGTTCGCTGGTGTAGGATATATTATTCTCACGTTTATAGGCCTTTGGATATGGGGAGGGTGTGCTAACCAGCTTTCACCCACAGGGGGAGATAGAGACAAAATTCCTCCTGAATTAGTGAAAACCATTCCGCTTAACCAAAGTCTTAACGTTAGTAGCAAGTCTTTCACCTTTGTATTTAATGAACCAGTAATACTGCCTAAGTATAATGAGGAGGTATTTATTTCTCCTCTTCTTGAGAAAAGGCCTACCATCATTCTAAGTGATAATGCTAAGCGAGTAAAGATTAAGTTTAATGAGAACTTACTGGAAAATACTACCTATGTCATTGCCCTGAATGCTATAAAGGATAATCATGAGCGCAATGAAATGAAGCAAAGTATTTCCTATGCTTTCAGCACGGGTGCCCAGTTAGACAGTATGCAAATAGAAGGACAGATTTGGAGCCCTGTAGCTAATGTGGGGAGAGCAGAAATGCTGGTCATGCTCTTTGATGCTGATAGCATACAAGGAAATGATCTCCTGAGAAAAAGACCTTCCTACATCACACGTACAGACTCATTTGGTGTGTTTTCTTTCTCTTATCTCAGAAATGTTTCTTATAAGGTCTTTGGGATCATGGATGATGATAAGTCTAATACCTACAGCCAGCCCTCAGAGGAGGTAGCTGTGGGAAAAGATACCATTTTGACGTTTCCAGATACCTCCATTAAGGCTTCTGCTATCCTCTACTCTTTCAAGCAGGATGAAATGCCTCCCATTTTACTTGATTATGACTGGTTGAGTGATTCTACGTTAAAGTGCCAATTTGATGAGGCATGGGTAGCAGATTCTCTACAGGTTACCCAAACAGATACCTTAGGAAGAGATTCTGCCAAAATCCTGAGTTGGTCTGCTTTCCAGAATACGGATCATGAGCTATACTTAGCGGCATATAGACCCCGGGACAGTGTGAGTTATCTGAAGATGTATGGCTTGCAAGACAGCCTGGGTAATGCCAGAGACACTGCCCTCCTCATCAGATCTGGTACAGTCAGAAAGCCTGAAAATCCAGTGATTATAAAACCTGCCTTTGATCAGAATGATAAAAAAATGAAGCTGAGCTTGGGGTGGATTTTATCAGAATATGACTCTACCCAAATATATCTTTCTGATACGGCCAGATATAGAAAAGAACTAGACACTTTGGGCATCTCCTTCCCTGAAGGAATAAAAGAAGGAGAATTTTATAAACGCTTGCCTTGGGAGGTGGAACAGGATCAGTTTAACCTAAATCTGGTCCCTGGTTTTACCCCAGAGCCAGAGCTGAACTATGTCCTACACATAGAAGGAGATCTCTGGGATGAGGAAGATACTACCTATAGATATGTAGTGAAATGGCCTGATATTGAGGAATTTGGAACCTTATCAGGGAAGATAACTATACAGGGATATGAAGGCCCTATCATTCTAGCAATAGTAAAGGATGAAAAAATAGTAAAACGAACCTACAAGCGAGAATACTTTTTTGATTACTTAGAGCCTGGTAACTATCAGATGCAGGTAACCCTGGATGAAGATGGCAATAAAGCCTGGACGCCCGGTATCCTCAAGGAAGGGAAGCTACCAGAGTTTATTCTCAAGGATAATCAGCCCATTTCCATCCGGGCTAATTGGGATATTGAAGCCTTTGACATTAACTTCACACCGCCTGCTTATATGGGCTTTGATGTTCCGACACCTAACATATCAGAGCCAGTAGAACAGGAAGACTAATCCGCAACATATTCTATGCGCTCCAGGCATATTCGTGCGCTGACATTTCTGTTTCTGGCTAATATCATTTCCGGCTTCGCACAAGGGATAACCATGCTGGCTATCCCATGGTATCTGGTAAATCAGCTTCCGGGAGGAGACGGGAAAATACTTAATGCTTCCATTGTAGCTGGAGTAACCTTTGTTTCCCTTTTCTGGGGGCTGTATGCGGGTACCCTCATAGATAGGTATAACAGGAAAAGAATCTTTCAGGTGCTTACCATTATAGATGCAGGGATCTTAATTTCTGTAGCTAGCTGGAGTATGATACAAGGTTCCGTTTCTGTTTCATCCATTATTCTTATTTACACCACCACCATCTTTACCTATAATGTTCACTATCCTAACCTATATGCCTTTGTCCAGGAACTCTTCCCCTCTGAATATTATCAGAAGGTAAATAGTGCGATAGAGATTCAAGGACAAACCACAAGTTTTCTGGGGATGATGGTGGGGGGATTATTCATTTCAGGATCTCCAGAGCTAGAATGGTGGCCCTCCTATTTAGCCTTTTCTCCCTGGAAACTCCAGCATATATTTCTTATGGATGGTATTACCTACGTAATAGCCTTTATCCTGATTTCCTTCATTCCTTTTCAGACAGAAGCTAGTAAAAAGATAGATAAAGGGAGGGTGGTCCAAAGACTTATTCATGGCTTTAAGTACCTGAAAGTAAATACTTTATTATTGCTTTTTGGGGTAGTCTCCCACTTGATCTTCTTTGCCTTACTCAGCACCATACAAGTGGTCATGCCTGTGTATGTCAGTGATTATCTTCAAGAAGAAGCCTACGTATTAGCAGCTTTTAAAGGAATGTATGCCTTGGGGGCTATTATTGCAGGTCTCTTGGGGCTGCGGGCTAACTTTCAGCCTTACCGCGTGATGAAATGGGTTGTTGGATTATTACTGATTGCAGGAGCTATCTACTTTGTATGGGCTTCCACCTCCTCTGTAAGTGTTTTATTAGGGCTGTCCATCCTGATTGGGATTTGTAATGCCGGGGCCAGAATACTCAGAATTACCTATATCATTAAACTAGTCCCAAATCGTATTATTGGAAGGGTGAACTCTTTCTTTTCCGTATTAAATGTCTTGTGTAGGGTAAGCTTTATATCCTTCCTCACCATTCCATTCTTTTCTGCCCCTGAGAATGGAGGGAATATTATCTATGCCTGTATATTACTGGGAGGTATTCTATGGTTAGGAGCCACTGCACTTATGGCTAATTTGAATAAGTTCCGGCAGCAAATCAATCTGGACGGACAAGTCTGGTAGTGATTTTTCCCGTTAATCCCAAAAATGTAAATGCTGATGCCATATTAGGTAAATTGTTCTAATTATATTTTTCTCTAGTCGCGACACAATCAGGATTTGCCTGCTCATGAACAGCAATACGGCATATGTAACCACTTCTCTTGAAGAAGAATTGAAAGAAACGGGTCTGATACGCTTGATGATGGATCACGTATCTGATGGGGTAGTGGTATTTGATATAAACCTGATAGTGCTCGCCTGCAATAAAGATGCTGTCAAATGGTCCTACCTAAAGGAAGCGGAAGCCCTGGGTCAGCCTATTTTTGATGTTTTCCCCTTTTTAGACAATGACCTTTCCAGGTTGAGCCTGAAAGAGGCCCTAGGTGGCTGTGAGACTAGCATGTTTGAACAAAATCAAGACATGGTAGGGGATGTGGGAGCTGTATGGGTAACGGCTGTCCCTATAAGGCATGAGCAGGGTGAAATTGTGGGGGGGCTACTCACCTTAAAACCCAACGGTAAATCTACTCTCAATGGAAGCCAAACCTTACTGAGCTCTCTTGAGAATCTTGTACCTAACCTTTCTGAAGAATCCTTATCCTTTTCTCAGGAAAAGCTGAATAGAAATGAAGCACACAGGCAGGAAGTAGAAGGCCACCTACACCACTTGACCCAGGAACTGATCCGAACTAACAATGACCTGGAACAGTTTGCCTACGTGCTATCGCATAACTTCAGAGCGCCAGTCATAAACCTCCAGAGTCTGTTACAGCTTTTCAATGCGAAAAAGCTGGAAGATCCTGTAAATACACAAATTTTTGATAAGATCAGGATCAGTATTAAGCAACTCTCAGAAACCCTCCACGATTTACAGAAGATTGTAGGCTTAAGAAATGAAGCTCCTAGACAAGAATACATAAACTTAGCAGGATATATCAAAAAAGTATGTTCTCTGCTGAAGGAACAAATGCTGGAAGCAGGGGCTCAAATAGATATACAAGTTGATGATCAGATAGAATTATTTCTCCCCAAAGCGTATTTACATAGCATACTCCACCAACTAATTTCTAATTCCTTAAAGTACCGCTCGTCAGAAAGGCCATTGATGTTAACATTTCAGACGAAATATGAAGAAGAGTTCGTTAAACTTTTAGTAATTGATAATGGAATTGGGCTGAACCACGAAAAGTACAAAAATCGTATTTTTGGTCTGTATCAGCGTTTCCACGAACATATTGAGGGAAAAGGGCTGGGTCTTTTTCTGGTGAAAACCCAGATTGAAATTATGGGTGGGAAAGTGGAGTTCGAAAGTAATGTAGACCAAGGGACCACCGTTCATATATACTTCAAAAAGCTCTAAGCCAATTTTTTACTATTTTAAAGATTATTTCAGTCAGTCAATCAAGGATATATGAAGACGCTAAAAAAAGCAATGATCATCGATGATGATGAAATAAACAATTTCATCTGCATTAAAAACATGAAGGATATTTCTTTCGCTGAGAATGCCTCCTATCACCTAAGGGCTAAAGAAGGCTTACAAGCTCTAAAAGAAACACTAGATAATAGTGATGAATTACCTGATGTGATTTTCCTGGACATTAATATGCCTGTCATGAATGGGTGGGATTTCCTTAAGGAGTATAAGTCTCTATTACCAAAATTTAATAAGCCAGTAGCCCTTTTCATGCTATCTTCCTCTATTTACAGAAAAGACATAGATATGGCTGGAGATCATGATGAAGTGACGGACTATATCATTAAGCCGTTAAGCAAAGACAAACTAAAAGATATTCAGAGTAGATATTTTAGCTAATCTCTACAACAGGCATTATCCTACTGATTTAGGGATTTCTCTACCTTCATACATTCTTTTCTTACTTGATAACCTGCGTCTATTATCCTAACTCCAAGCAGTAGAAGCCTTTTGCTAGCAAAAATTATTCGTGAGGGTTTACTTACTTTCGTTATTAATTGTTCTGCTATCTGTTGAAGGGAGTGTTTCACAGACAGTTACACGTTCTTGTGGCACTAGTGTTCTCTACCCCCCTTCCTTTCAACAGGGCCATGCCACCTCTATCCCTGTAAGGCAGGAACAATTTCAGGAGCCTCTCAGCTTCCCCGTCATTGTCCATATCATCCATAGTGGAGAAAGCAGAGGCGTAGGAAGAAATATTTCCTCTGCCCAAATCTATTCTCAAATTGAGGTATTGAATGAAGACCTGAATAGGCAGGAAGGGAGTCCGGGTTTTAATGATCATCCCATAGGAGCCAGTTTGGATATCTCCTTTACTGTTGCCTTACAGGACACCTGCCAAAACAGCATAGAAGAGGCAGGGGTGGACCGTATTGATATAAGGGAAAGAGGCTTCCTCCCTCCTCCATACACCAGGAGTTACCTGGAACAAGTTATCCTACCTGCCACCAGTTGGGACCCAACCCGCTACCTGAATATATGGGTATGTGAACTGGCTAATGGTATACAGGGAATCGCGCAGTTTCCTGACGCCAGTGGGCTGCTGGGGATTCCTGCCGTAAATGGCTCTCCTAACACAGATGGAATCATAGTGGACTACCAATCTTTTGGAAGAGTGGGTAACGTCATAGCTCCCTTTGATCAGGGAAGGACTGCTACCCATGAAATTGGACACTGGCTTGGACTCATCCATACATGGGGAGACGGTGGATGTGCCAATGATGATTTCTGTGAAGACACCCCCCTTTCCGATACACCTACCAGTGGATGTCCTGTAAATAAGCAAAGCTGTGGTTCTGCTGATATGATAGAGAATTACATGGATTTTACGGATGACGCCTGTATGAATATTTTTACTATGAATCAGAGAGATAGGGTCTTGCAAGTGCTAGCTAATTCTCCTAGAAGAATAATCTTGTCAGAATCTACTGTGGATGTAGCCCCAGATGTAGCCCCTATGCCTGAATTTATAGCCGTAAGTACGCAAGTTTGTCCGGGAACTACAGTTCAGTTTACAGATAAAAGTAAAGGAAATCCCGTTAATTGGAAATGGATCTTCGAAGGAGGAATCCCGGCTGAGTCCAGTGAACCTAATCCTTTGGTAACCTATGAAACGGAGGGGAACTATTCAGTAAGCCTAAGAGTAGATAATGCATTTGGAGAAGGTGAGCTTATACAGAATGGACTCATGGAAGTAAGCGCCAGCTTAAATAGTGCAGTTCTCTTCTCGGAAGATTTTGAAAATGACCTGGTAGGCTGGACTATTCAAAATCCGGATGGAGCGGATAGTTGGGAGCTAGCATTTGTAGGCGGGAGTAGGAGCGGATCTGCTGTCGCAGCCCTAAGGCACTATGATTACTTAGCCAGAGGGGAAAGGGATAAGTTGATTTCGCCCCTGATAGATCTTTCTCTGCAAGATTCTCCTGTACTACAGCTAGATTATGCTTACCAACGTTTTGGGATAGACAGACAAGACTCCTTATACATTAGCCTGGTTGAGGAAGGAGGAGATACCACCTTATTACTGGCCTTGGGAGAAGGGGAGGATGGAGGGTATGCTACCGCAGGAGAAAGTAAGCTGGCTTTTTTTCCTAGACAGGAGCAGGAATGGTGTTTTGGGGATAGCAGTACCACTGACTGCATCGAGATTGACCTGTCACCCTTTGCTGGAAGAGAGAAGGTGAGACTAGTGTTGGAGACCGTAAATGATTTCGGAAATAACCTCTTTATTGATAACATCCGTGTTCTGGGAAATTGTTCCTCTTCTGTTACTAGCCTTAACCCCTTAGTAGAGGAGAAAAGCTTGCATATTTACCCAAATCCCTGTCAGGGAGATTGTTGGATTTCAGTCCCATTTGGACTTGATAGTTCCATAGAAATGGAAATAATTGATATTCAGGGAAATAGCTTGTTCTCAGGAAGCTGGCCCTATCCTCACCCTCCCCGAATACCCATACCCGTTCAGCAACTTACTAGCGGTATTTATCTACTTATCTTTCATGTAGGGTCTTTTACCTATACAGAAAAACTACTGATCTATTAATCTGAGGGGTAAGGTTTGGCCCTCAACCTGATTGGGGATATTACCTGCCTCCAAATATATTTAGTTCCAAATCAGCAGAGCAAATGGGTTGGAGAGAAACATACAGTAATGGAATTTCCTCAAGGCTGGTGAGAAGGTATCAGGTGGGAATGTTTTTTCTCTTGATCTGGTGGGTACTATCTCACTTTGAGAAAGGTCCATCAGCGGGTGCTGAAAGTCTGCTTTGTCTAGGCATGGCCATCCTACAGTCAGCCTTATTGGCCCTGCCAATCCTAGGTCGCACACATAAGGAGATATGGATTTTACTATGTTGGGCATCAGCTATGCTTAGCATGGGTATGAGCCTCATGATGTTTCTTACAGGTGGATTACCCCTTCTCCTCCTCCTGAGTTTAGCTATAGGCATCAGCATAGCAGCTGTAAGCGCTTGGCGTAATACACCTGAACCACCTGCCACCTTAGAGGAGGGAATCCACTCCATTCTGGTTCCTACGGTAGAACTCAATACGGAAGGTGTTATCCGATGCTGGAACCCTGCTTTTGAAGCAGCATTTATAGTTCCAAAAGGGAATAAGATTCCTACAGATCTGGAAGAGCAGCTACTGAAGATTCTGACAAACGTGCAGCGTAAAGGTAAAACTGAGACCCTTGACTGGGCATATGAGGCATATGTCTATCGAACTAAAGTACAGCTACTTGCAGAAGGGGAGGGATGCCGTCTTTACTTTTTTGACATTACCCGAGAAAAGGACATAGAAGAGAAGTATAGAATTATTGTAGAAGGGACTAATGAAGCGCTGGTCATTGTGAATTTAAAAGGGGAGATTTCTTTTGTAAACCAGCAGTTCTGTAAACTTTTTGGCTATGCTAAAGAAGAGTTGATAGGGAAGTTAGCCTCAGGAAGAATTGTGGATGATTCTAACAGAGACTTAATTCAGAGCCGTATCAGAGATCGCATAGCAGGTAAAGGGGAAATTTACCATGCCAAACAAAGGACTAAAAATGGGAATGAGATATGGACTCTGGTTAGTGCATCTCCCTACAGGGATCACAAAGGAGTAGTGGTAGGAATAGTAGCTGCTATCACTGACTTGAGCCCCCTAATGCAAGTACAGGATGCGCTACAGGATAGAAATGAGGAGATGAAGATGTTTTTATATAAGGCGTCTCACGATATTAAAGGACCGTTAGCTTCCATCAAGGGAATTCTCAATTTAGCCCTGGATGAAAGCCTGGATACAGACACTCGAAATAGATATATCCACATGGCCATTAACAGTGCCATAAAACTGGATAATGCCATTTCAGATTTAGTCAAGGTTTCCCAAGTACATAACCAGCCCATTCAGGTTTCTCAAGTCAAGGTTCCTATGCTCATTAATAAAATCATAGGAGAATTAAGCCTTACTGAAGTAAGTAAAGAGGTAGATTTGCAGCTCAGTTCGAATATATACATGCCTTTTTGGAGTGATAAGGACATTCTCCATACTATCCTGGAAAACCTTATGATAAATGCATGTACCTACAAAAAAGGAGGGCCAGTTGAGCACCGGGTAAAAGTATCAGTGGACTCCTATCATAAAGGAGTGAGAATAGTCATTTCTGATAATGGGGTAGGGATAAGATTAGATCTTCAGGAAAAGGTGTTTGATATGTTCTACAGAGGGAATAAAGATTCCTCAGGCACTGGCTTAGGGCTGTATTTAGTAAAGCAGGGCGTCAGGAAGCTAGATGGGAAAGTGAGCCTTCATAGTGAAGAAGGGGTGGGAACCCAAGTCATCTTATACCTCCCCTCCCTGGAGAAATCAGAAGAAGAAAAGGTAGAACACCTTTCTCATGTCAATTCTCAGGCTTATCACTAACTTTCAGTTGAATTTATCGTTTATAAGTAGATTCATTAGGTGTTTTTATTAACTTCATCATACACCTACTTCTCCTTTAGCTTAGGAAATTCTACATGAAAGGATATAGATTTAGTCAGTATGTCCCCATGCCAGAAGATGGGGATCCTTTTGAGCGCTTACTCAAGATCTTTCTTGACCTTCTAAATTATACCTCTGGTGATGCTTCTGAGGCCCTTAACTGGATGAACCAGCTGGATAAGCAGTATAATCTCACCAATGAGGAGTATGGAATGGGTGACTTTATTGAGGACCTGAAGAAAAATGGGTACTTAAGGGAGGATGAACAAGAAGGAGGAGCGCTTGAAATTACCGCCAAAACAGAGCAAACCATTAGGCAGCGCGCCCTGGAAGAAATCTTTGGTAAACTAAAACGCTCAGGCAGAGGAAACCACCGTACGCCTCATGCAGGCTTAGGAGATGAAGCCACCAGTGAGCTCAAACACTTTGAGTTTGGAGATTCAGTGGAAAACATTGCCTTCACAGAATCATTCCGAAATGCCCAGGTTAACCACGGCATAGATGAATTCAGGTTGTTGGAGAGTGATCTGGCAGTTAAGGAAAAAGAGCATAAGAGTAGCTGTGCTACAGTACTTATGATAGATATTTCTCACTCCATGATCTTGTACGGAGAGGATAGGATTACCCCTGCTAAGAAAGTAGCCATGGCCCTATCTGAGCTTATTATGAGAAAGTATCCCAAGGATACCTTAGACATCATTGTATTTGGAAATGATGCCTGGCAGATATCAGTTAAAGATCTCCCCTATTTAAAAGTAGGTCCTTATCATACTAATACGGTTGCTGGTCTGGAGCTAGCCATGGATATTCTCAGGAGAAGAAAAACCAGCAATAAGCAGATTTTTATGATTACAGATGGTAAGCCTACCTGTATCAAAGAAGGGGTGCGTTACTACAAAAATAGCTTTGGCTTAGACCGGAAAATTTTAAATAAAACGCTCAACCTGGCAGCTCAGTGCAGAAGACTAAAGATTCCTATCACCACTTTCATGATTGCGAAAGATAGCTGGTTGGTAGAATTCGTTCAGGAGTTCACAAAGGTTAATAACGGTAGGGCTTTCTACACCAGCCTAAAAGGCTTGGGAGAATATATTTTTGAAGACTACATCAGAAATAGACGTAAGCGTACACGATGAGAAAATAAATGTGTATTATACAGACCTTCCATGCTAATGGAAGGTTTTTTTATAGCATAAGTCCATGATTTCTGCAGAATATATCTCCATTAAAGAAACGGAAATAGAGTCCCTTACGGAAGCTAATCTGGAAAGCCTCCTGGACAGATTTCACGATGAACAACCCTTTTTATTCTCTTTTTTGGTGATCATGGGAGAGGAAAACCTAAGAGAGGAGGAGGCAGAACTTTTATTAGATGAGGGACTATTTATTTGGTATCTCATCCAGGCTGAATATGAGTTAGAGGAAGTGTCAGCTGATTCCCTGGAAGGGCTACAAGAGAAAAATGTGGAGATATTAGGAACGCTAGAGGGAGAGGAACAAGAGGAGAATAAGTTAGATTTTTCTTCCCTACTAGCCAGTTATCCTGAAGCGGATTTACTGGCTTATCTTATTGAAGCTGTTTTTGAAAGAGAACAGCAGCTGGTGAAAAAATCAGCTACCAGGGTATCCCTGTTCTTGTACATAAAGGTGGTACTTGACGCCCTGCTCCTACAAGCAGGTGTGCACTAGGTCAATAGATCTTGATCCTTAAGCCAATCGAAAATCATATGGTCTACCTGAGAGGTAAGTCCTTTTTCAGCATAGCTTAGCCATCTCATTTCCTCAATTTCTGAAGCAGCAGTAAGGTTTCCCCGGTACGCTGCCAGGTAACAAGTCATTTTTACTTCTACCTCCTGTTTATGTCCATCTGCCTGTGCTTTGAAGGTGCCCATATACCTGATAGACTGAGGGTGTAAGCTGACACTAAGCTCTTCCTGAATTTCTCGAATGAGAGCTTCAGGGTCATTCTCTCCAGGATCCCGCTTTCCGCCTGGAATGTAGTACACTCCCTTTCCCTTAGATCGGGTGGTGAGAATCTTATTATCCACTATATGAATCCAGGCAAGCTTATCTATGAAGAGGGTAGCCATAGTTTACTCCCAATAATTAAGGTCTTTATCTTTTCGCCTTTTAGACTTTTCTACCACGTACTGTAAGAGCCGCATAGCTGCAAGGGGGTTGAGGCCTGCCGTAGGGACAAGGTTCTTATTTTGGTAGTAGTCATAGTACATTTGCCTTCCCACCATCAGTCTTTCATCTCCGTCTACTGGAAGTGTTTTGATGATGGCATCCATCACAGTTGGATCCAGGTTGGCTTTAGCAAAGGATTCCGGGGAATTTTCCAGAATGTCCATATTTACAACAGCAGTCTTGATTTCTTCTGGTGTGTTATAAGGGAAAATAACCACAGGCGCTAAGGTGAGCGTATCTTCTCGCATGTAGTTGACGGCATATATATATTGAGAATTTACGGAGTAAGTTCTCAGATAATCTCTGATGACAAATTTTGTGGGATGGAAGCCTACGTGATTAAAATAGAGGGTATCATACTCGGTGACGGGGATGCTGTAAAATCCCTCAGAATTACTCACTACCCCTCGTCTTGTATTATTGACCCTTACGGTTACATAGGGAACAGCAGACTCTGATGTCTCGCTGATGATCATACCGGAAAGCTGGTAAATTTCCTGAGGTCCCGGCCCTGGTCCTGGTATACCCTGCCCTACAGCAAAAAATGGGAGGAATATCAGAACCAGAAAGAAAAATTTGCGGACATTCATAGAGTAAAGATAAGAGAATATCATTTAACCCATTACGAATATTTAAATCGGGGTGTTGGTTAGCCTGGTTCGTTTTAACAAAAATTTAGCTTATTGATTTATGGAACTTCATACTAAGGTCCGTATTCCTACCCAAAAAGGCCTATGTACCTATAATAACCCTATCCTGTGTATGGGCTCCTGCTTTGCCAGCATGATGGGAGACAAGCTTTCAGAGGCTAAGTTCACTACCCTTGCTAATCCGATGGGTATTCTCTATAACCCTGTATCCCTTGCTAATTGTTTGGCGCTATTGATGGATGAATCTCAATTTCCGGTTTGGACATATGCAGATCATTTGCAGAGCTGGCATAGCTTTGACTTACATAGTCTAGTAAGCCATCCTGATAAAGACATGCTACAAGCTAAGACAGAAGAGATTCTCCAGCAGGCAAGAGCTATGCTGAAAGAATCTCCCTTGATGATTCTCACTTTAGGTACTGCCATGGGATACCGCCATAAAGAAAGCGGAAGAATAGTGGGAAACTGTCATAAATATCCTGCTTCTCACTTCCATAAAGAAATGCTTTCACTGGATAATCTGGTGGAGAAGTACGTCTCCCTCCTGGATAAGCTGGTAAAGGCTTTTCCTGACATCCGTCTACTCCTGACAGTCAGCCCTATAAGACATACTAAGGATACGCTATCTCTTAATAGTGTGAGTAAATCCATTTTAAGAATCCTGTGCCATACCTTATCTGAAAGGTATGAATGGGTGACCTATTTCCCTGCCTATGAAATTATGATGGATGAGCTAAGAGATTACAGATTTTATGCGGCAGATATGATACATCCTACACCCACGGCAGAAAAATGGATTTGGGAGAAGTTCATAGATGCATTCCTGGAGGAGGAAGACTATCTGCTCTTTCAAAGGTGGGAGAAAATCAGGATCCAGCTGGCTCACCGCCCTAAGTTTCCTCATGCTGAAGGGCACAAATTATTTTTACAGAATCTTTACACCTCTCTTCAAGCTATTTCCACCAGGCTGGATTGTGAGGAAGAATTAGCCTACGTACAAAAGCAGCTTAATACCTATTCAGGCAAGTAATTAGTGGAGGAGTTTCTAATATTTTTAGCGAATGAATAATTTTTGCTAACTTTCCTATACGTAGTTTTTCTATTATCTAAAAAAAATAGGATTTCCTTATGGTTGAAGTGGGTTCTTCTGGAGTTCTGTTCATAACAGTAGGGATACTGGTAGGGGCAGTATTAGGAGTATTAGTCATGCTTCTTATCCACTTTAAAAAAATGCACCTACAAAGAGAAAGTCTCTTAACTACCTCCAATGACTTAAGCGCATTAACGCGGACGCATGCCCAGCTTCTCTCTGACTTTAAACAGCTTCAGGATAAGTATCTTTCAGCAGATTCAGCCTTACAGAGCCTTGCCATAGATAAAGAGGTACTGGAAAAGGAAAAGGTCCTGTTGCTCGCCCAATATGAAGAAAGGAAGGAGATCCTGGGAAAGGTAGAGAACCAGATGAAAGTAGAATTTGAGGCACTGGCCAGGAGATCCTTAGATCAAAACTCCATCCAGCTGTCTCATCTTCACAAAAATAGCTTAGCAGATATCCTTAATCCCTTGAAGGAAAGAATAACAGGTTTTGAACAGAAAGTAGCAGCTACCTATGAGCAGGAAGCGCGTGAGCGACTTCTCCTGAAGAAAGAAATCCATGATTTAGTAGACCTTAATCTACAGTTGAGCACAGAGGCCCAAAATCTTACTAAAGCCTTGAAGGGAGATAATAAAGTACAGGGAAATTGGGGGGAGATGGTGCTTGCAAAAATTCTAGAAAGTAGTGGGCTAAGGGAGGGTCATGAGTATACGGCCCAGGCAAGAGATATGGCCTTGCGCTCGGCAGAAGGAAAGAGACTCCAACCAGATATCATAGTGAATCTCCCAGAAGGGAAGCACCTTATCATAGACGCTAAAGTGTCCCTGACGGCCTATGAACGCTGGGTAGAAGAAGAAGATCCTGCCCGCGGGACCAGCCTAATGAAACAGCACCTGGACTCCATCCACACGCATATTAAATCCCTGAGTGAGAAACACTACCAGCATTTAGATGGGGTAAATTCGCCGGATTTTGTCTTAATGTTTATGCCTGTAGAACCGGCCTTTAGTGTGGCTGTACAGGCTAAGCCTGATCTGTTCAGCCAAGCATGGGAAAGAAAAATTGTATTGGTCAGTCCTACCACCTTATTAGCTACCTTAAAAACAGTTGCCTCTATTTGGAAACTGGAGCTACAGAATAGGAATGCTCAGGAGATAGCAAGACAGGGGGGATTATTATATGACAAATTTGTGGGTTTTGTCGAAGAGCTGCAACGAGTAGGAAAATACCTGGATGCGGCAAATAGTAGCTATGAAGATGCCTATAAAAAGCTCAAAGATGGGAAGGGGGCCCTCATCCCTAAGGCCGAAAAGCTGCGTGAACTAGGTGCACAAACCAGAAAACGATTATCTCCTTGAGAAGGGATTTAGGTTTCTTATAAAGGCAGCGTGTATCTACCTAGGGGAGAATGTTTGTTTTATCATGTAAAAAGCTGCTTATTTACCCAAATTTTTCCATGCAAGCATTGAAGTTTGGGTTTGCTCGTATGGAAGGAGAAGTTCTGATCTCAAAAGATACGATCGCTATGTCAAATATTACCGCTGCTATTACAGCTGTTGGAGGGTATGTACCCCCTAGAATCCTTACTAATGCTGATTTGGAGAAAATGGTGGATACGAATGACCAATGGATCACTGAAAGGACGGGTATTAAAGAAAGGAGAATTCTGGACAAAGAATTAGCTACTTCTGATATGGCTGCAGAAGCTGTCAGAGACCTACTGTCTAAAACACCCTACAAAGCGGAAGATATAGAACTGATCATATGTGCTACTGTTTCCCCAGATCATGTGTACCCTGCCACTGCTAATATTATAGGGGATAAGCTTGGAATAAATGGAGTGTGGGGCTTTGATGTAAGTGCTGCCTGCTCAGGATTCCTGTTTGCCCTACAAACAGGAGCAAAATTCATAGAGTCAGGCGCGCATAAAAAAGTCATAGTAGTGGGAGCTGACACCATGTCCGTCCGTGTAGACTATGAAGATAGAAATACCTGTGTGTTGTTTGGAGATGGTGCTGGGGTCGTTCTCCTGGAACCTAATGAAGAAGGTTACGGCGTAAAGGATGCCTTGCTAAAGTCGGATGGAAGTGGGGCGAGGTACTTACATCAGAAAGCAGGAGGGAGTAAGTATCCAGCTTCATTGGAAACAGTCAAAAATAAAGAGCACTTTATTCATCAGGATGGGAAATCCGTATTCAAGTTTGCGGTAAAGGGTATGGCAGACATAACCTCAGACCTGATGGAAAAAAATGGCCTTACAGGAGAAGACATAGCTTATCTGGTACCTCATCAGGCTAATAAGCGCATCATAGATGCTACCGCAAAGCGTGCCGGTTTATCTCAGGACAAAGTGATGATAAACATAGAAAAATATGGTAATACTACGGCAGCTACCATTCCACTATGCTTATGGGATTGGGAAAAGAAGCTACGTAAAGGAGATAACCTTCTCTTGGCTGCTTTTGGAGGAGGGTTTACTTGGGGTTCTATGTATGTGAAGTGGGCCTATGACCCTTCTTAACATAAGTACCAATGTATGCAGAAATTGCCCTTTCAGCTTAGTTCCCTTCATCTTGTACTTGTATTTGTAGCTTTCCTCATCTGTCTATCAGCCTGCGATCTTGATGATAATACTACCTTTCTGGAAGAAACACAGACTGGTTACCTCCTACATGAAAAGCAGACTGGAGGAAAAAATATCTTTTTTCTCTCTGAGGCTGGGATACTTCCTTCCTGGAATGAGGTTATTTCCTTGGCTGATGGAGAAGTAAGTGATATAGCTTCTTTCCAGCAAGAGCTATGGGTGGCCAGTGCAGCTACTAATGCGGTTATAGAAGTAAATGCGCTCAGTGGAACTCTCAGTAGAAAAGTATCTCTACCTGATTTTGCTCCTGATTTTATAGGGGTAGGAGAAGATATGATTCTGCTGGCAGATAGCAGCCGGAATGAAGCCTTATTCCTGGATAAAAGAAATGAAGAAATCATAAGGGTGAGTATTCCAGCAGTTGGGGGGAGGATAGGATATAAGAGCAGGAAGTTCTACTTACAGGCTGGTCCTTCCACCTTAATGATCCTCTCAGAAGATGCCCTTGCGGAGATTACCCGTCTACCCCTAGCACGGACTATTACAGACATTCAGGCAGATGCCAGCGTCTCCGTGATAGTATCCACGGCAGATAGTATGAGGTTTCAAGCGGTAGTTAATTATAACACAAACAGCTTTGAACAGGAAGAGAGATCAGTTTCTCATCAGAAAATTCGGCCCAGTCCCTTTTCCCGCCAATTATATGGGAAAGAGCAGCTACAGACCTTCACCTTAACAGATAATTTCCTCCAACCAGTTAATCTTCAGCAGATACAAGACTTTGAAGTAGATTTTTTTGAGAACCACCTATGGGTCTTAAGAAATGACAGTTTATACCAGGTATTTGAAGATGGGAACTTCCAGTTTCAACTAGCCTGTGAAGACGGTTCCCTGTTGAAATCCTATTTCTTCCAGGATTTTGTAGGTGATTAATATTTCCTTTTTGTTAATTTGCCCCGGATTTTGGGTAAAAGTATGCCAGATAGAGATAGCATACATTCGGTTGAAAGCGGAAAACTATAAATGTAACCCCCCATGGCAAATACATCTGATATAAGGAACGGAATGACTTTCCGCTATAATGGAGAAATCTACTCAGTAGTATCTTTCCAACATGTGAAGCAGGGCAGAGGTGCTGCCTTTGTTAGGGTGAAAATGAAGAGCATCAACACTGGGAAAGTAATAGAAAACTCCTTTAATACCAGTACAAAAATTGAGGAGATTCGAGTCGAGAGAAAGAAGTTTCAGTATTTATACCATGATGGTAACTCTCTAGTATTCATGGATAATGATACCTATGAGCAGATTAATATTGAAGAAAAAATGATTGATGCTTTGGCGTTGCTACAAGAGGGGGAAAATGTAGACATACTGTTCAACACCCAAGATGATACTCCGCTTCAGGTAGAAATGCCCCAGTATGTCATTCAAGAAATAACGTACACAGAACCCGGTGTCAAAGGTGACACAGCAACCAACTCTTTGAAGCCGGCAACAGTTACTAGTGGAGCAGAAATTAGGGTACCTCTTTTCATAAATATTGGTGATAAAGTGAAAATTGATACAGCTTCTAAAGCCTACATGGAGCGGATAAAATCATAAACCTTCTCAACAAAACTTACGCGATACTATGGAGTTTAAAGAAATTCAAGACATCCTGAAGCTGGTTAATAAAACCGATCTCACAGAGGTAGAGATAGAAAAGAAGGATTTCAAACTAAAAATTAGAAGGAAGGCTCCTGAAAGCAATGTGATCTACGCTACTCAACCCGCATCTGCTATTGCCTCCCCCTCGCTAGCTCCAGCTGTCATGCCACCTGTGGCCGCTGAACCCACACCTGTTGCTGAGGGATCTCCAGAACCTGCTAAGGCAGAATCAACTCCCGCAGCCCCTGAAAAAGATTATTATACTTTCAAGTCTCCTATGATTGGAACTTTTTACCGTTCTAGCTCTCCAGAGACGCCCCCCTTTGTGAAAGTGGGAGATACTGTCCAGAAAGGCTCAGTACTGTGCATAGTGGAGGCTATGAAGTTATTCAATGAGATTGAATCTGAAGTAGAAGGTAAGATTGTAAAAGTCCTGGTTGAGAATGCCCAACCAGTGGAGTATGACCAGCCTTTATATCTGATAGATACAGATGCTTAGGTAGGTAGTTCTTCTCGTTAATAGGATTCCTATGTTTAAAAAAATTCTGATTGCAAATAGAGGCGAGATAGCCTTACGCATACAACGTACTTGTCGTGAAATGGGTATAGGTACGGTAGCTGTGTATTCTACCGCTGACAGAAATAGCCTCCATGTAAGATTTGCTGATGAGGCCGTCTGTATAGGTCCCCCTTCCAGTTCTGACAGTTATTTAAGTATGCCTAACATTATTGCTGCTGCAGAAATATGTGGGGTAGATGCCATACATCCTGGCTATGGATTTCTCTCTGAGAATGCGGAATTCTCACAGCTATGTGAAGACCATAAGATAAAGTTTATCGGTCCTAATGCAGAGGTAATATCTTCTATGGGAGATAAAGCTACTGCTAAAGCATCCATGATTAGCGCTGGTGTACCTGTGGTCCCCGGCTCAGAAGGGCTACTGGAATCTTTAGAGGAAGCATACGGAATAGCGGAAGAGATAGGATATCCCATCTTGCTAAAAGCTACTGCTGGTGGAGGAGGAAAAGGAATGAGGCGAGTAGATGAACCTGAAGGAATGGCTGATGCATGGAACAGTGCGAAAGCGGAAGCTGGAGCCGCCTTTGCTAATGACGGTCTGTATATGGAGAAGTTCATCCTCCAGCCCAGGCACGTAGAAATACAAGTGGTGGGAGACCAGCACGGTAACGTTTTTCACCTAGCTGAAAGAGACTGTACCATCCAGCGGAGGCACCAGAAACTGGTAGAGGAATCTCCTAGTCCTGTGCTCACTCCTGAGAAAAGGAAGGAAATGGGAGAAGCCGCAGTGAAGGCTGCTAAATATGTGAACTATGAGGGGGCTGGTACAGTAGAATTCATTTATGATATCCATGGAAACTTCTACTTCATGGAAATGAATACCCGTATTCAGGTGGAGCACCCAGTTACGGAAGAAATCTTTGACATTGACCTGATCAAAGAGCAAATCAATGTAGCTGCAGGAGAAAAGATTTCTGAATATGTCATGCCTTCCGGCAGATACTCTATGGAGGTTAGAATTAATGCAGAGGATGTTTATAATGATTTCCGACCTCAACCGGGACATATTGACTACTTCCATAAACCCGGTGGCCATAAAGTAAGAGTAGATACCCATGCCTTTTCAGGCTATGTAATTCCTCCCTACTATGATTCCATGATAGGGAAATTGATTGTAACAGCGCCTTCCAGAGAAGAGGTGATTGCTAAGATGGAAAGAGCCCTGGAAGAGTTTATTGTGGAAGGAGTAAATACTACCATTCCTTTCCATAAAAAGCTTATGCAGGATGAGCGTTTCCGTTCAGGCATATATGCGACTAATTTCCTGGAAGGCTTCAGTATGGAAGACTAGCAAGTGAGTATGATAGAAGCAGGCCTGATCAGTATAGGAAGTGAGCTTCTCACTGGGAGAATTACAAACACCAATGCTACCTACATAGGGACTCAATTAAAGGAGGCAGGCTTTAGGCTCAGAAGAGAAGTATCCATTCCGGATGAGGAAAAGGATATAACCACCGCCATAGAACAGCTTTCCCAAGATTTCCCTATTGTTCTCATGACAGGAGGCCTGGGGCCTACACGCGATGATATCACCAAGAAGATATTAGCAGAGATTACAGGGGGAAAGATGATTATTCATCCTCCTACCATGGAGAAAATCAAAGCCATAGCTGCTAAGTTTAATTTCCCCCTCACAGATGGGAATATAGGGATGGCATATGTGCCTGATAGCTGTATACCGCTTGAAAATAAAGTAGGGGCAGCGCCAGGGATGATTTTTGATCTGGAAGGCTTTACCCTCATCTCCATGCCGGGAGTACCTGCCGAGATGAAATACCTCATGACAGCTGAAATCATCCCTTACCTAAAGAAAACTAAAGATCCAGGTATCATTCTGCAAAAAGTGATCAGGACCAGAGGGATAGCAGAATCTAAGGTAGAGGAAGATATTTCTCATATTATTGATACATTTTCTGACCCGTTTTCCGTCGCTTTTCTTCCCCGGATGGATGGCCTATGGATAGAACTCACCGCCAAGGGGCGTTCTGATCAGGCACTACTCCTGGAGGAGGAACTGCTACACCACCAAAGAAAAATTGAGGAGGTAGTCAAGGTATTTACCTACACTACGGAAGATAAGTTACTGGAAGAACTACTAGGAGAAATTCTGGTAGAAAAAGGACTGACTATAGGGGTAGCGGAAAGCCTGACAGGAGGACGGCTAGCTATGAAAATAGTGAGTGTATCTGGTGCTTCAAGCTACTTTACAGGCTCTGTGACAGCCTATGATACACGTATTAAGCGGGAGATACTCAAGGTTCCTGAAGAAGTAATAGCTAAACATACTGTAGTTTCTGAAGAAGTATCATCCTTAATGGCAGAGGGAGTAAGGACATTATTAGGGACGGATATAGGCTTATCCACTACTGGATATGCGGAAAGAGAGGGAGATACTTTACCCCACGCATGGATAGGATATGCTGATCATCAGGGAGTTATCTCTATGAAGGCCCAAATGTACCAAAAGAGAAACACAAACATTGATAAAGTAGTTGCTATAGCAATGATCGAATGTTTAAAAAACATTCGTATGCGTTTTGTTTAAGCATTATGCTTTGAGTAGATTCTCTCTTATTGTAGTTTTGGTGTTAGGGTAAGGAGGTAGTAGGATGATGGCAAGAGAGAATAAAAATTGAAAGCGTATGATAAGACTTTGTTGGAAGTATAGCCTCTCAGAGGTTAACTTTTAACAGAAAATACCCTTTCAACTATGGTCTAAGATTTGACCCCTAGGTGTAACTGTTAATCCCCCGAAAAAATGGCAAGATATGAATTGCTCATGCCTAAGCTAGGCGAAAGTATCATCGAAGCGACTATCCTAAACTGGACAAAGGAGGTAGGCGATTGGGTAGAGGAGGAGGAAGCTGTAGTAGAAATAGCCACAGACAAGGTTGACTCTGAAGTGCCCTCACCTGTGCAAGGTAAATTAGTAGAAAAAGTATACCAGGATGGGGACGTAGTTCCCGTAGGAAGTGTGATAGCGGTGCTTGAGACAGTGGCAGAAGGAATAGAGGGGGAAGAGCCTACAAGCAGTCCCCATGAAAATGAAGTGCTGGAAGAGATAGCAGAATCAAGCTTTGGGCAGCAGGTACCCTTTGTTCCTATGCCTATGGAACCCCTCCAGCCAGTGGTAGAAACCGCTACCGAGGTCTCCCAGGAGGCCCGTTTCTATTCCCCCTTAGTGCTGAACATAGCCAGAAAAGAAGGTATCTCTTCCAGGGAACTGGACCAATTAAGTGGCTCTGGAAGAGGGGGAAGGGTCACCAAACGTGACATCTTAAATTACGTGAAAGCTAAAGCTGCTAATGGAGAAGGGGTACATGCGGAAAATGGCGCCACCACCCAGACGCAGATAGAAGAAAGCTTACTAGTACCTCCCGTAGAAGAAATACCTGCTAATCTACTAGGGACCAAGGATATTCTCACCAGAGAACTACCTACTTATAAAACTGAGGAAGTTCCTATCCCTGAAGTACAAGCAGACGTGGTTTCCCCAATGCCTAAGGCCCCGGAAGCTGCTCCTGCTAAGGACGTAAAGCCCAAGAAAGAGAAGCCTGCTGTACCGGAAATACTCTCTGCGCGAGATGATGCAGCAGAAATCATCCAGATGGATAGGGTCCGTAAAATGATAGCGAAGAACATGACCAATTCCCTTCAGGTTTCTGCTCATGTTACCTCATTTGTAGAAGCGGATGTTACGGAGATCGTTCAGTGGAGAAATAGCATAAAGAAAGACTTCCAGCATAAATACCATGAGAAGCTGACCTTTACCCCCATATTTGTCCAGGCGGTAGTACAGGCTTTACGTGAGCATCCTATGGTAAATTCCAGTGTAGAGGGAGAGCAGATTATTGTAAAAAAGGATATTAATATAGGGGTAGCAGTAGCTCTCCCGAATGATAACCTGATAGTACCTGTCATCAAACACGCTGATAGGCTGAATCTGGTAGGACTTACCGCAGCTGTAAATGATTTGGCAGCTAGAGCCAGGGAGAATAAACTGAAGCCTGATGAACTACAAGGGGGAACCTATACGGTTTCTAATGTGGGGACCTTTGGAAATGTGATGGGAACGCCCATCATTATGCAACCACAGGCAGCCATTATGGCTCTGGGCGCTATTAGGAAGCTACCTGCTGTCATTGAAACGGAGAGCGGAGATGCTATTGCCATCAGACAAAAGATGTTCTTATCACATTCTTATGACCACAGAATCATAGATGGTGCTTTGGGCGGTAGATTTGTGAAGAGAGTAGCAGATATCCTGGAGGCCTGGGACACCAGTCAAAACATTTAGCCATACATATGAAGACCATAGGATTGATAGGTGGGATGAGCTGGGAATCTTCCCTGATATATTATGAGCTGATTAATAAGCTTGTGAAAGAACGCTTAGGTGGCTTCCACTCATGCAAGAGCCTGATGTATACGGTAGATTTTGCAGAGATAGAACATCTCCAACACATTGGAGACTGGAATGCCTTAGACTTGAAAATGGTAGATGCTGCCCAAAAGCTGGAAAAAGGGGGCGCTGATGTCATCATTCTTTGTACCAATACCATGCACCTCTGCGCTGAAGCTATTCGAAAGAGTGTTACCATTCCCTTCTTGCACATAGCTGAGGCTACCGGAGAAGCTGTCCAAGCACAAGATCTTAGAAAAGTAGGTTTGCTGGGTACGCGTTTTACCATGGAAAAGGACTTCTACAAGGGTATACTGAAAAAAAAATTCGGTATAGAGACTATCATACCTGAAGAGGCTGATAGAGAAATCATCCATGATACCATTTATGAAGAACTGGTACAAGGAAAGATTGAGGATCAATCCAGGGAGAAGTTTAAAACCATCATTAAAAAGCTAGAGAGTGAGGGCGCAGAAGGCATCGTGCTGGGATGCACCGAGATTCCCCTGTTGATTCAACAAAAAGACGTAGATGTTCCCGTTTTCTCTACTATGGAGATCCACGCTACCAAAGCAGTAGAGTGGGCCATCCATCCCCATCATCAGGAGTTAGTTTAATTCCCCCATTCAGAAAAAATAAAAGAGGTGCCAGCAGGAAGCCAGCACCTCTTTCTGTATAGGCTCTTATGATTAAGACTCGAACTTCACCTTAATCACAGAAAGCATTCTCCCTCTGTTCTGAAAGTAGACCATAATAGCCTCTCGGTTATTGATTTGTTCACAGAACTTGGGGTAGAACTCATTTCCGTACCTGTAATCTCTCAAGAGAGGTTGGCGGGCATTCACATCTCCTTCTATGCTGACCAGGTTGTAGTATATGTTCACATTCTTTTTCCTGGGCTTATATTCGTAGAAAATATATGCCCCTTGTCCGCCAACGGCATTAAAATAGCTAAGGTTGGCAGGCGATTCAGATACCTGATTCTTATCTATAATAGCATGCCATTCTATGCCTCCGGATCCATCTACAGAGGTGAGCATCACATCTTCATAGTGGAATATTTCTCTATCCACCCAATACCCATACATATCTCTGTAAGACTGGTAGGTGATATAAAACTTCTCAGCTAGGAGCAGAACCCCTCCATCTGACCTAAGGATGATGTCCTTCAGGTAGAAATTACGGAGCTCTTTCCCTCTGTTGATCTGGGAACTAGATAGGTAATTAGAGAGAAATTTTTCATCAAAGCGTTGGGAACTATTCATGAGAATATCCCCATTAGCTCCTATTTTTTGGAGGACTGTTCCTACAATTCTATCAGTGCTTTTGTTGGAGTAAAAACCAGAGACATAAATGTTCTCATCTCTGTCCAGCCTAAACGCCAGATCTGTAATGTACTTATCTCCCAACTCAATAGGGATCTCCATATCCTGTTGTGTTTGGCTATCATGCCTGTTGATAATGTACTTGAAATCATCTGCATCCTTAATGTTATTTACCCGGTAAAATTTCCCTAGTACATACACATTTCCTTGGTTACTCACCTTCACAGATCTTACTCTAAGTCGGTTATCAGGATATTTCAGGTTGATTTCACCATTCACCACAAAATCTCCTGCATCATCAAAGACATAATACAGAATAGTTTCAGAGTCTTTTTTATTCTCAAGGTTTTTATAACACAGTAGCCTCCTTTTATTGGGAGAATGCACATACTGAAGTTCTACCTTCTGTTCTTTCTGGTTTGGATAGACAGAAAGGATTTCCTCTTCCGTAATAGGGTCTCCATCCAGGGAATACTGGTAATAATAGGTCTTAATGACATTCTCTTTTGGAAAAAACTCCGAAACAAAAACGAGAATATTGGCTCCAATGACAGAGACAAAATCCACATTTTTTCGCCCGTTTTGTTCCATGAATTTTTCCGACCACTGCTTTTCCAGGTCCCCGCTATACTTGGTAATACTTAAGTATCTGCTAGAAGCATTGCTGCTGGGACCTAGGGTGACCATCCCCTTATCCAGGGGAGAGTATTCATAAAAATCCGGCTTGGGATCTTTCTTCCCGAGATCCAATCTTGCTACTACATTTTGTGCAGAAAGGAGAGAATAACTCCCCAAAAAGCTTATAAAAACAATCCAAATTGACAGTTTCCTCATGCAACTAATCTTTTTTATTTATCATTTTATACGCTCGGTAAAACCGAAAGATTCCATATGCTATCAGGAGTAGGCCCATGAGTATCAGTGTATACTGAGGTAAAGACTGAAACATTCCACGGGGTCTGATAGGGATAATTATACCTAGAGCAATAAATACTATGCTCATTACCATGCTAAAAAATGCAACAGGTCTATTCATATTTCCGTTTAAGAAGGTAGCTAAATTAGCTTTCAGGCCTAATTTACATAATCTAGATGGTTTCTAGTATGATATTTGTACTTGAAGCCAGTATACCCGAACAAGCGCACGCCCAAATCAACGTATTTCTTTACGGTTTCCATTACATGAAAAACTTCATTCTGATTTTCCTCCTTCTCCTGTGTCCATTTCTTATCATGCGTGCCCAGTTTACTTTCAATGAAACCTTCGGGGGAGAAAGTGATGAGCGTGCCATGGCAGTCACTGAATGCAAATTTGGTGGGTATGTGGTAGTAGGGCTGACGTACTCTTTCGGTGCTGGTAAGAGTGATATATGGGCTATGAAGCTAGATAAGGAAGGGGGAGAGATATGGAGAGAGTATCTGGGAGACACAGATTTTGACTGGGCTAATTCCGTGGTAGAAACTAAGACGGGAAATTTAGTTATAGCTGGTTTTACCAGGAATAAACAAAACAGAACACATAACGCCTGGGTGATTCAGTTAGATGGAGATGGAAATACCCTATGGTCCCACACATATGGAGGCGAAAAAGCAGATGAAGCGAAAAGTATCATACAGACTTCTGATGGCGGATTTGCCATAGCGGGGGACACCTACTCTTACGGTAAGGGCAAAAAGGATATATGGTTATTAAAGCTCAACCAGTATGGAGAGGAAATGTGGCAGCGGACATTTGGAGGGAAAGAGGAAGAAAGTGCATTAAGCATCATAGAAGCTTCTGACGGTTCTCTCGTGATGGGCGGGTATACACAGTCGCTGGGCAAAGGCCAGGCAGATATCATGATTTTGAAAGTAGATACAGATGGGAAAGGGGTATGGAAGAAGAATTTTGGAGGGACAGGGAATGAAACTATAGAAAGCATAGTAGAGGCCGAGAATGGTGATTACCTGCTGGCTGGTTGGACTAATACCAATAGTCAGGGTAAACTGGATGCCATGGTGATGCGCATAAGTAAGGAAGGAAAAGCCCTTTGGAAGAAAAGTTATGGCGGAGCTGGTAAAGATGCTTTTTCGGCTATATGCACCGCCTATGAAGGGGGATACGCTTTGGCGGGATATACTTCCGCAGCGGAGGGTAAGCCTTCCCGTATATGGTTGACTAAGATAGATGAGAAAGGAAACCAGCTGTGGGAGAGGAAGTCTAATAGCAAGCGAAATGATTTTGGATATGCCTTAACTGGCACACGAGATGGGGGATACTTGGTAGCTGGCAGTACCCAGACACTGGCTCAGGCAGGAAGTGATATATGGGTGTTAAAAACCAATCACTTAGGAAGCTTTAAAAATAACTTCCCGGTAGCTTATCAAGAACCAGAGCCTATCCCTGAGATCCAGATCAAGGCACCTGAGGAAGAAGAAGGAGACATATTCAAGCCTAATATGTATGTGCTAACTGTGGGGGTTTCAGCTTATGAAGACTCAGATGTGAACCTAACATTTGCGCATATAGACGCCTCGGCCATCGCGAATAAGTTTGCCCATTTAGAGGGAGGTATTTTCAATAAGGTGCACGTAAAGACCCTCCTTAATAAAGACGCTACCCTGATTAACATAAAGGTGGCCCTTTCTTGGCTGGAAAGAGAAGCTACCCAAAAAGATGTTATCCTCATCTTTATCTCCTCCCACGGCGCTCTGGATAATAAAGGAAACCTTTATATCCTTCCTACAGATTTCAGTGAATATAACCTCTTCGCTACAGCCCTAAATATTAGGGATCTGACAGAAGGCACTAATGGCGTTCCTTGTAAGAAGCTCATCCTACTAGATGCCTGCCATAGTGGTCAGTCAGGGTCTGATTTTGTAGAGTTTGCCTCTGTGAAAGCACTGGATGTAAATGGGGTGGTGAAAGAACTGATGAGTAAAGATCCTGGGGTTACTGTAATGACTTCCTCTAGTGGAAGAGAATACTCTTATGAGAATCCCAAGTGGGGGCATGGAGCATTTACTAAAGCCATTCTGGAAGGATTAGATGGGGGAGCAGATTTCAATAAGAATAATGTGATCCACCTGACAGAACTTGAGCTCTTCGTTTCTGAAAGGGTAAAGGAACTAACAGGGGGTAGACAGCATCCCTACACACCCATAAAACTTTCAGGGAATATTCCCCTCTATCTCATAGAATAGCTATTCTTTTACGGGCTAACTCGTAAGCCCCTTAGCATGAAAACACATACATTATTTGGATGCTTCACAAAGGTGATTAAGTATCCTGTCATAAAAAGAGATGGGTATTTTGCTTAAGAATCCTTCTTGCCAGGCAGCTCTTTAGAGATAGAAATACCAGATAGCTGTTCTGAAAGGGCTCTGGTGATGACTCTTTGTAAATCTTCCCATAGCAACCTACCTACTATGATCATCACTCCTATCAGAATACCCATAAAAATACCTAAAAGGAAATAGCCAGTAGTTTTTGGTCTTATGCTTTGGAAAGGTGGATCAGGGTAATCCAAAACCTGGATAATAGGAGACTCTTTTAGGAACTGTGCCTTTGTAGTTTCAAAGGCAATCACCAGCTCTCCATACATTCTGGCGAGCATTTCACTTTTGGTTTGTTGCTCTTTTAGGAATACTTCTGGCCGGGTACTAACGCCATATTTATTTCTATCATAGAAGCTGGCAATTCGTTGGTTCGTCAGATCCAGTTCAGTCTTTACAGAGTCTCTCCTATTTGCCAGGAAATCCATAGAGCTTTGGGATTTCTCACTCTTTAACTCCGCATAATACTGTTTGATGACATCAATGTAAATGAGGCTGGTTTCTTTGGCTAGAGAAGGATCTCGAAAGCTTAGGCTCATTTCTATGAATCCGTAATCATTAGTGATGACCGTCAGACTGTTTCGTACCTGTGCACCTGCTTTGATAATTTTGAAGTCTAAAGGGGTGGGCTGTTGCTGATTTTTAATGAGAGATTGCAGAAACTTTGTGAAGGAAAACCCCGGCTTAAACTGAGAAGAGATCAGGTCTGCCAATAATACGGTAGAATCCTCCTTCACAATAGAGTCTTTCACCACTAATTCACTTATCCGCCTGGACATAATGACACCTATCATTTGGTTATTAGCAGATAGATTATTTCCCCCCAGTGTGGAGGTAATAAAAGAAGCAGGATTATTTAGATCTACTTCTGAGGGAGCCTCGTTAGTCTCAGGATGAAAAACAGTGGTGGCTATGTAGATGACGGGCTTTCTGGAAGCATAGAAATAAAGGATAAGCCCTAGGCCTACCCCCAATAACAGGATGAATAGCCATCTGGCATACAGGTAGGTTAGGTATAAACTGATTCTTTCTTTAATGGAATCCAGGTTGCTCATAATCTATAGGACTTCAGATTAATTCCCGTCTTCAAAAGTCCTGTCAATAAGTAAATAAAAGGTTAAGAGAGCAGTGGCTGAGGCCAGAACATCTTGAATGTTAATCTTAGGAAATCCTCCCAGGAATCCCTTGACTTTTTTCTCAGGTTTGGCTGCGACTTCTATGATAGCACCTTGCTCTATCCTGGGGTAGCTTTTTAGCCCAAACAAAACGTTTCTTGCGCGTTTTGTTTTCCCATCTACATAGGTTACGGTACTATACTTTCTTTTGGTTCTTCTATCAAATCCTCCTGCCCTGTTTACATAGTATTTAAATCTTTTTTGCGCTGGCTCATAGAGAACTAAGGTGCCGGGCTTAAGCACATTACCTTCTATAAGAACAGTATTTACCCTGGGGGGAACTACTAAGTTATCTCCTGGTAAGAGAGAAATATTAAACTTAGAATTAGGTCTATCAATGGCTTTCCTAAGATTTATAGAGATAGATCCTATCTCAGGCCTAGAGATAGAGGCTCCCTCTGGATATGCAATGCTCGTTAGGCCTCCTGCCCGTAGGATAAAAGAACTAATCCGTTCTGACTCAGCTATCATATTATACTCATCAGGGACATTTACCTCTCCTGTGATAAATACGCTTTGCTGTAGCTTAAAGTCCGGATCCTCTCTCACAAAAATCTGGTCATAGGGAAAGATCATCATGGTATCCAGCACGGGGTCATTCTGCCAGTCCTGCTTGATGATTAAAGGACTTATAGTAATAGGCGTGGAGGTAATATTACCTGTGCTATCCTCTACGTTAATCACTCTTGAAAGCTCTATATTATTAAAATCTGCCCCTAGTAAAACACCACCAGCCTGATATAGTAAATCTTTCATGCTCAGGTTAGGTACCACTGCATATGTCCCCGGTTTTCTGACACGTCCTTTAATGTCAACAAATCCCTGTTCAAAGAATTCTGTTTCAGACCTAACGGTAATTTTCTTATAAGTGAATACCTTAAAAGTATCTACAGTAGGATCATCTTGCCAGTCCTTGGAAATCCTGATACGCAAGATCTCTGGAACTTCAGATAGGGTGCCATATTTTCCCTGATCTTCAATCTCAATTCTTCTATGTAATTCTATCTCACGTACATCAGCCTTAGGCGTGAGGCCTCCTGCTCTGTAGAGCATATTTTTTAGGGTAGTAGTCTTATCTGTACGGTAGGTGCCTGGTTTAGCTACTGCTCCTTCTATTCGGAGATTTTGGGGGTAAATGAAATCATATTTAGAGTAGACCTTAACGTTTCTGTACTCAGTTAATAAAATATTGTCAAGGGTAGGATCTTCTTGCCAATTAGTACTGGAAGAAACATAGGTAAACAGGATATTAGATAAAGAGTCATCTTCCTGCGGATCTACAGGATCAGGGATAATACGTTTTTTGATATCTAGCTCTTCAGGATCTATATAGTTGGATAATTCTATATTACTGAGGTCTGCATTCTCTTGAAATCCTCCCGCTATATAAATGAGGTCCTTCAGACTCATATTATCTACGAGTTGGTATCTACCCGGTTTCCTCACTAATCCCTGAATATCTATAAATACGGGCTCCCTGAATTCTGTCTGGGAGAATACCCTTAGCTGGTCAAAGAATTGAAGGGGTATATTTTGGGAGGGATCTCCATCAAGCGCTCGCTGAATATCAATAGGAATGAAGGTTAATTCTCCCGGAGAAAGAATTCGGGTGATATACGCTCTGCCCATAAGGGCTGTAGTATCCAGCCCACCTGCTTTACTGATCAGGTCACTGATGCGCTCTCCCGGCAGGAGTTGGTAGCTACCTGGGTATCTAACGCTTCCTGCTGCTTCCACATAGTTATAGACCTCTTTCTTTTTGGCTTCTATATATACCTCATCATTAGCTTGGAGTCGGAATGTCTGAGGATCCACCTTCCCAAGATCTATAGTGGATACCTTGATTTTATCTCCTTCTACCCGTCTAAGCCGGACGGTACTTGTACGAGCATCATAATTAAGCCCTCCTGCAAAGGCAAAAAGATCTTCCAGGCTTTCCCCTTCCGTAAGCTCATACTTCATAGGCTGTCTAACATCCCCTGAGATAGAGATAACCTTCCCTTGGGCAGGCACCATGATGAAATCATTATTGGTCAGAAAGGGAATGGACTTTCCTTCTAGGAGGTAGGCATACAGATCCAGTTCTCCCACTACCTGGTCATTTCTGATGATGTTAATATTTCTGATACTCCCATTTTCTGAAACACCTCCTGCTTCAAACAGAGCCTCCAAGGTATTAGCATTAATAGGGACAGTATGTAAGCCCGGCTTTTTCACGTAGCCTACTACATTTACTGCTATTTCTTTCTGGTTTTGGTTGATACCAAGGGAAATCTCAATTTGAGAGCCAGCAGCTACTATTCTCCTATACCTATCCGTAAGAATTTTTTTGGCTTGGCCCAGGCTAAGGCCTCCTAGTCGGATCTTACCTAAATACTGCCTAAAGGTAGCTCCTTCAGCATCCAGGGTGAGCGATTCATAAAGTTCACTAGGCCCCCAAACAGCTATGATAAGGTTATCTCCTTCTCCCAGTATATAGCTATCAGAAGGGATAATAGAGGCATTTTGGGTGAAGAATCTGTAGCGTGTATTAAATATATGCTGACCGAAAACACTCCTGCGAAAAGTAAAGAGACTATCTTTAGCTCTCTGCAATACAGAATCCTGATATTCTTTTAAGTTTGTAAGCCTGATCTTCTCTAATTCCTTCTTGATAAATTGCTGGGCCCTAAACCGCTCTATCATGAGTTCCGGTTCACTTTTATCTTGTGTATATGCGGTAGAATCAAACCGGAAATTTAGACTTGGATCTGCGGTAGCAGCGAGCGAATCTGCCAGTGGGAGAGAGGGAGTTAAAGCGCCACCAGGGTTATCAAGACTCTGTTCCTGAACTACTCTAAGGAGATAGGCTTCTATGACTCTTTCAGGAACGCCTGAGGCTCTAAGTTGGAATATACGCTCACTCAAATCCTCTGGTAATGCAGAGGGATTACTATTATTTCCTGGTGCAGGTGCCGCTGTTACTTCTGTTCCAGGTGCTGCAGTAACACTATCCTGTGGGGTAGAAACTTCTTGGCTGAAAGTAGAGTGAAAACTGAGGATAGCAAGCGTAAAAATTCCTGAGAAAAAGATCTTTTTCAAGGTAATACAGCTTATAGGCCACTTACAATACATTCGCAAATCTAACAAATTGAGTTCTTTAACCTAAGTGGGTCTACATCTTTTCATGAAAGTTCCTTACCTGTGAAAAACTCGGTTATCCGTTATTTAGCTATACCTTTCACAACTGATTTACCCCAATAAATATTGTCTGAAGTAGCATTAACAAAAATCTTCGGCTGTGGTTCATTGCAGTAGGTAATGAAAGAACATGTCAATATAGTATGGTTTAAAAGAGACTTGAGGCTGTCTGATCATGAGCCTTTAGCTTGGGCTGCTGAACAAGAGGTAAAGGTACTGCTTTTATACCTCTTTGAACCTTCCATATGGCAGGATGAACACATGGATGACAGACACTACCAGTTTATCACTGACTCCCTATCGGATATGCAGCATCGGCTTTCTCCATTTCAGCTATCCATAGCATGCTTAGAGGGAGAGGCCCCCGAGATTTTCCATCTGCTAAGTGAACAGCTGAAGATCAAAAGTATATTCTCCTATCAAGAAACGGGAACAGATGTTACTTACCTGAGAGACAAAGAGATAAGCAGGTGGGCTAAGCAGAAAGGAATTAAGTGGAAAGAGGCTAAGGTGGATGCAGTGGACCGGGGGCGTAAAAATAGGAAGTCCTGGCGGGAAGATATGCTGGCAGATATATCCAAGCCTCAGATCAAGGTAAATTTGAGAACAATTCAGCAAATATCCTTACCTGAGAACTGTCAGCAGTACAGAATACAGGTAAAGAAAGCTACCACCTCATCTCATTTTCAGCGGGGAGGAGAGGAAATGGCAGTACGTTATCTGAATGGGTTCTTGAAAAAGCGTTTTCCCGACTACATGAGACACATTTCTAAGCCAGAGCCTAGTAGGAAAAGCTGTGCCAGAACCTCCCCTTATTTAGCCTGGGGAAACCTGTCTGTACGTCAGGTATTTCAACTGAGTATGTATAAGCTTACAGAAGTAGAGCAAGCTTCCCACAAGCGGGCCTTGGAAGCTTTTATTGCTAGGCTTCTTTGGCGGGGGCATTTTATTCAGAAGTTTGAGATGGAGGAGCGGATTGAGTTTGAGAATATGAACCCCGCATATGATAGGATCAGGCTTAGGTGGGATGAGGAAAAATACATGGCTTGGGAGAATGGAATTACAGGCTATCCCATGGTAGATGCTGCCATCAGATGTGTCCGGGAGACAGGCTACCTCAATTTTAGGCTGAGAGCTATGTTAGTTTCTTTCTTGACTCACCACCTATGGCTCGATTGGAAGAGGGGAGCCTTGTTTCTAGCCAGAATGTTTCTAGATTTTGAGCCAGGGATACATTACCCTCAATTTCATATGCAGGCTGCCACTACGGGTATTCACACCCTCAGAATTTATAATCCCGTGAAGCAATCTCTTCAGCATGATCCTGAAGGGGTATTTATCCGTAAATGGGTACCTGAACTAGCTGACCTCCCCACTCACTTGGTCCACAAACCTTGGGAAACCACCTATCTGGAGGAAAAGCTATACCATTTTCGGAAGGGAGTGGACTATCCTGCGCCCATCATTGATCTACGTAGATCTTATCAGCATGCCCAGCTAATGTTATGGAAAATGAAAGATGACCCCTATGTGAAGTATGAGGCCCAACGGCTTATGGCAAAACATGTCAATAAAGATAGACAAAACTGGGCTAGGGTATCTGTAGGGTGAAGGGGGAGGTGAGAAATATAATGGCAAAGTCAAAAAGAAAGCGATACACGAAATCTAATCTGCCTGAAAAGGTGTGTGAAGGATGTGGAAGGCCCTTTTCCTGGCGGAAAAAATGGGAAAGCTGCTGGGATGAGGTCAAATACTGCGGAGAAAGGTGCAGAAGAAATCGAAATAAGAAAGGCAACCTTAGCTGACAATCGATTTTATCCTTAATTTCCATCTTACAGGCACATAACCCTAAGCATATGTTCAGAGTATTGACGTCCCTACTGCTGATTACCTTGTGTCCATTCTTTCACCTAGAGGCCCAGTCCAGCTACCTAAAGGATATACTTACCCTCAGAACCCAAAAGGATCTTTTATATACTGACAGCCTTAAATCTCCTATCCCCAAGGAATACCTACCAGAATTTATAGGGCTTGATTACTTCGATGTAAATGAAGATTTTATGGTAACGGCTACCTTAAGGAGAACTAAAAAACCTACAGCCGCAAAATTCAAAACCTCTAATCCTGATGTTACCAGACAGTACCTGGTTTACGGAATAGTAGAATTTACCCTCCTGAATAAAGAATCAGAATTAACAATTTATTATACGCCACGAACAGCGGGACTACGTAAAAGTAAGCGTAAGCTCTTTCTCCCTTTTCGGGATAAATCTAATGGGGTGAGTACCTACGGAGGAGGGAGGTATTTAGAGCTGGAGATACCAGAAGGAGATCAGCTTACCATAGATTTTAATAAGGCTTTTAATCCACTCTGCGCCTATGGAGGAACATTCGCTTGTGTGATTCCTCCTGCTGAAAATTTGATTAAAGTAGAAGTAGAGGCTGGAGAAAAAGATTTTATACATTAGATATAGCTAATAGAAATAGAATTTAGGTATGAATAGTACTAATGGCATTTGGTATCTGGAAGAAGTAGACTTATTTGAGTGCTTCTGTCCAGTAAATGGTGCCCAAGATAGATATGATAGACAATCCAAACGCGCCTTTAAAAAAGGAGAATTTATCTACCTTAGTGATGATGATGCAGATAAGGTATTCTTCATTCATAAAGGAGCGGTGAAGATAGCTGGATATACCCAGGACGGAGATGAAATCATCAAAGCTATTTTACATCCGGGAGAAATTTTCGGGGAACTGGCTGTTTTTGGGGCAGAAAGCAGGAATGACTACGCCCAAACGGTGGAGGATACAGACATTTGTATTTTGACCAGGGAGCAGGTAGTGAGCCTTATGCGAGATGTGAGTGGATTCCAGCAATTTCTAAATAAGCTGGTAGGTCAGCGCGTCATTATGACACAGAACAGAATGGCCTCTCTCTTGTATAAGGATGCCAAAGCTAGAATAGCAGAATATATCTTTGACCAGTCAAAAAAGAGATCCTCAGAAACTAAGGATGGTATTACCCTCAGAAACTATCTTACCCATCAAGAAATAGCTAATTATACGGGTACTTCCAGACAAACGGTTACTACTATCTTAAACCAGCTAAGAGAGCAGGGACTGATAGACTTTGACAGAAAACGGATTACCATTAAGGATATGCCCGCGTTCAAACAACTGGTTATATAATAATGCATATGTCTCCAGAACTGATTTTACAGATTATAGTCATCATTTTTGTAGGGAATCACCTCCTGAGTGAAGTTCTTTCCTACCTTAACTTTAAAAGCCATAAACCTATCCTCCCAGACTTATTAGCTGACCACTACCAGGAGGAAGAATATCAGAAGTCCCACGCATACCATGCGAGTACCTACTCTTTTGGGAGGCTCTCAAGCTGGATCAGTTTTGGGCTTACCCTAGCAGTACTTTTACTAGGTGGATTTGGCTGGTTGGATGCTCAGTTACGTGCGTTCACTATCCATCCTGTAGGACTTCCCCTCTTATTTTTTGGCGTACTGTATATTCTCTCAGACCTGTTAGGCATTCCCTTTCAGTGGTATAGCACCTTTGTGATAGAAGAGAAGTTTGGCTTTAATAAGACTACCCCTAAAACCTTCTTGTTAGACAAGCTTAAGGGATACCTGCTAGCGGTCATAGTAGGAGGCCTGTTGTTAGGTATTCTCATAGCTCTTATACAGTTTATGGGAGAAAATTTCTGGTGGTGGTTCTGGATCATCATTTCTGTCTTCATCATAGGGATAAACTTTGTCTATACCTCCTGGCTGGTTCCCTTATTTAATAAATTATCTCCCTTGGAGGGAGGGGATCTTAGGGCGCAGATAGAAGCTTACAGCCAGAAAGTAGGCTTTCCTCTTACCCATATTATGGTGATGGATGGATCTAAAAGGTCTACCAAAGCCAATGCTTTTTTCTC
>JBCCLI010000013.1:0-35644 GCA_039026975.1 Bacteroidota bacterium
ACTCATGGGCACCCAGGTGAGAACAAGAACAGAGAATAAAGCTCCATTCTCTTTGACAGGAGACATTAATGGAGACTACCGTGATCAGGAGTTTATTCCCGGTACCTACACCCTCAAAGCTACGCCTTTCTCAGAGAGAAACGCACAAGGAAGTCCAGGGATAGAGCTTATGATCAACTTCACAGTGATCAATGGAACTCCTACTCAGCAGACCCAGTTTGGAGATCTTTCTCTGGATCCTACTTATGAGATGTCAGTTTACCCTGTACCAGCAGACCAGGAGATTTTCATAGACATGAAGTTCTTCGAGCAAGGGGTATATGAGGCGGAGCTATTTGATGTAGCAGGTAGAACCATGATAAGCCAGAAGCTGGTATATGATGAAGTAACAGGAAAACGCTTCAGCCTGGACACCCAGTCCCTGGCAGCAGGTGTCTACATGCTACGCATAGCAGGACAGAGGTACCAGGGATGGAAAAAGGTGTCCATTAGAAGATAATACATACACATTACACATTGACCAGCCGGATCCTAAGGGTCCGGCTTTTTTCCTACTCCTGATCTAATGCTAATTTTAGGATCATCTGACATTGTTATTCTATGAGCTGCTATCAGGCGATTTTTAGCAGAATTTTCTTAAATATTATCATCCGAAAACATTTCCCCAGCAAAAACCGCCCAATCGTATGTTGAATCCTGTTAATGAGAAGAAGTCTTATTCTCTTACCCCTACTGCTGGTCTGCCTGTATACACTTTATGGACAAGAGGTGCTGAAAGGAAGCGCTTCTGCTCCTTTGGTAATAGAAAAAAGAAAAGCCTTTAAGATAGATCCTGCCCTACAGCAGCTATACAAAGATAGATTTATCCAATCTGAAAAGGATCAGACCATGAGACCCTTAAGCCATGGGAGATCTGGTCGTAATGAGCTGTTGGCCTCCTCTATCACCCTAGACGGAAAGGTGCTGATAAAAGCTGTGGGCACTTATCCTAATACTCAGCTGCTAGCAGATTTGAAAGCCTTAGGCTTGCAGGGAGCCGCTACATTTGGCCATGAAGTATCAGGCTTCCTTCCTATCTCTTCTTTGCCTCAGGTAGAAAAGCTTTCCAGCCTGGCCTTCATGAGAATATCCCTTAGAGCTGTACAAGTGGGTGCAGTAGCTAATCAGGCTGACCATGCATTGAAATCGGATATTGCCAGGGAAAATTATGGCGTGGATGGAAGTGGAGTGAAAATAGGGGTGCTATCAGACTCCTACAACACGCTGGGAGGTGCTGATGACGCTATTGCCAGTGGGGACCTTCCGGGACCAGGGAACCCCAATGGGTTCACTACTCCTATCACTGTCTTAAAAGAATTTTCTGGAGTAGGCTCTGATGAAGGACGTGGGATGCTAGAATTAATTCATGACATAGCCCCTGGAGCAGCATTATACTTCTACACAGCTTTTGAAGGAGAAGCCGACTTTGCTAATGGGATACTTGCCTTAGCTGACGCAGGTTGTCAGGTAATAGTGGATGATGTGAGTTATTTAGCTGAACCTTACTTTCAGGACGGAATCATAGCCCAGGCGGTAGATCAGGTTCACAGCCAAGGTATAGCCTATTTCTCCTCGGCAGGAAATTACGCTTCTAACTCCTACCAGGCAGCATTTAATTCTTCCGGGGAAGAGCTGGTAATAGATAATGTCTCAGCCGGAATTATGCATGATTTTGACACCAGGCCAGACTCTGTGAATACCCGCCAAAGTATAAGCTTACCGGCTACCTCCTCTATCACCTTCGGCTTCCAATGGGTAGATAATTATAATAGCCTCAACAGTGATAAGGGAGCGGCTTCTGACTTAGATATTCACTTTGCCATAGATAATGCCATCATTTACACTGTAGCTTGGGCAGATCTGGGGCAGGATCCAGTGAATGTATTCTCCCTATCCACAGGGGAAGAGGAGGTAAATCTGGATATTATCATCACAAAATTTGAGGGGGAAGATCCTCCCTTATTGAAATATATCATGTTCAGTACCGCTTCTACTATTAATACCTTTGATACCGAGAGCTCTACCTCTTTTGGGCATGCTAATGCTGCCGGAGCTAATGGGGTAGGTGCGGTCTTCTATGGATTTACGCCCGCTTTTGGCGTAACACCTCCTATCCTGGAATCTTTTTCTTCTACAGGAGGAATGCCTATTTATTACGACCTGGATGGAGAACTATTACCTCAGCCAGAAATAAGAGAAAAACCTGACTATTGTGCACCAGATGGGAGTAATACTTCCTTTTTTGGGTCAGATATAGGATTTGATGTTGATTCACACCCTAACTTCTTTGGTACTTCTGCAGCAGCCCCACATGCTGCCGCCGTGGCTGCCCTCATGGTAGAAGCTTCTGGCTACACCTTAGGAGCTGAGGAAATCAGATCCCTGCTAATTCATTCTACCGTGGAAATGCAGGGGGTAGGATTTGACTATAAGAGCGGATATGGCCTGATACAGGCAGAGGTAGCCGTATCAGCTGCTATCCAGACCTGTGAAGGGGTTACCATTACGCAGCAACCATTAGATAAACTCTTTTGCCCTGGAGGAGAGGTTGAATTCAGAATAGAAGCTACGGCATCCAGCGAACTATCTGAGCTAAGTTACCTGTGGCAAAAACGAATGAATGTAGGGGCTAGCTTTGTGAATCTTGATAATAATCTTCCGTTTTTATCCTTAGATGAGGTAGAGGAAGAAAGGGATGGAGAACAATTTAGGGTCATTATCACTGATGATAAGGGAACCTCGTTTACAGAAGATGATTGTAGAGATACCTCTGAAGTAGTAACCCTAAGCTTGTCTACTGATCCTCCCGCTCTCATGTGTATGGAGGATATAGTGATACAAGCAGATTCTGGTGTTTGTAGCGCTACAGTTACCTATAGCCTTTCTACTACAGTTAGCTGTGGAATAGCCTCTTTGGAACAGGTCAGGGGATTAGCATCCGGGGAAGCATTTCCAGTAGGAGAAACAGAAAATACATGGGTATTGACAGATTCTCTGGGGAATAGGGATAGCTGTACTTTCTTAGTTACCATATTAGATGTTACGCCACCTGTATTTATTGAGGTAGATACTATAAAAGTTTCTGCTGATCCAGGGGCATGCACGGCTGTGGTTCAGTATGATCTCCCTCTAGCTGTTGACTTATGTGGAATGGAAACAGTCCTACAAATAGGAGGGAAGCTGAGCGGAAGTGCGTTTCCTGTGGGTGTGACCTTAAACACATTTGTAGGGATAGATGAAGCTGGGAATCGGGATACTGTAGACCTAGCTGTGGAGGTAATGGATACAGAGCTTCCTCAGTTCACAGCTATAGATACCACCCTCTACCTAGGACAAACAGCTATGGTAGGTCTAGACCCCCTCACACATCTGCTGAAGGCGGTAAGTGATAACTGTGGCATAGATACTATCAAGGTGGATGGGATTTCTACCTTTAGCTGTGATCAAGCAGGGAGAAACGAAATACGATTTACCCTTCAGGATATTCATGGGAATATAACGGATGGCCTATCTGAGGTTTGGGTGATAGCAGATTCTCCTACAGTAGAACTACTCCCTCCTTCTACTCCTATCTGTTCAGATGAAATATTTACCCTTACTGCCTCTGTGACTGGAGAATATGTTTCTACCTTCTGGGAGGTATATGAGGGGGGGAATTGGAATATACTGGTAGGAGAAACAGAAGAATCACTGAGCTTTGAAAATGGACTTTCCCAAGGACAATATGCGTTTAGGTTGGGAATAGTAACTATCTGTGACACCCTTTACAGCTCACCTCTAAGCCAGGAAATATTTGACTGTACTATCCCTGAGGTTTTGGGCTTTTCCATCATAGATGTGGACAGCCCACAATTTACCCTTCCTATTTCTGATGGAGGGACATTCTTGCTGGAAGAGATGCCAGCGCACTATAATATTATAGCTGAGGTAGAGGGAGAAGAAATAGAGAAGGTGTACCTGGAGTTGACAGGGGCAGAAGATGTTAGAAAAATGGAGCGTAAGGCTCCTTTTGCCCTTTTTGGAGATCCCAATGGTGAACTCATTGGAAAAGCGCCACAAGTTGGAGACTACCTACTATTAGCCACTCCTTTTGTACAAATAGGAGATAGCATATTCCCTGGAAATAGTGTCAGTCTATCCTTCCAACTCACCAGTTGTGAGGAGGATGGTCCCTTAGTAGAGGCAGGCTTTGATCAATCCCTGAGTTGCGATTTTGAAACACTTACCTATTTGAATGGGGAAGTCAGCGGGGAAAGTGTCAGCAGTGTATGGACTGGGCCGGAAGGCTTCAGTAGTGCTGAACTAGCTCCTTTAGTCTCCTTCCCTGGGGTATATATTCTCTCAGCCTTAGATGCTAAGGGATGTGTGGTTACTGACTCTTTAGAACTTACACCATGTTCGGAAGACTGCTTACCACAAATCAGTGGATATACCCTCATAGATGCCTCAACTAATGAGGAGCTTCAACCCTTAGAAGATGGAGGGGTACTGGACTTAAGTGTGCTAAGTGAGCAGTTGAATATTAGGGCAGATATTAGCTGTCCAGAGCAAACGAGGAGTGTAATGATAGCCCTAACAGGCGCACAGGTGAGGAGTAGAACAGAGAACTTCCCTCCTTATGCTATGGCAGGAGATCATGCAGGGGAGTATTTCAGCCATACATTTTTATCAGGATCATACACTTTGACGGCTACTCCCTATTCTGAAAGAAATGGGCTAGGGCAGGCAGGGCTGGCTACCAGAATCACCTTTGCCGTGGTAAATGCTTCTTTTCTGCAGGGAAGCACTTTCTCTCAACTCAATGAGAATGAGGAAAGATGGAAGATTTACCCTAATCCAGCTAAGGAGTTTATTCTCATAGATTTGTATACAGAAGAAAAGGGAACTTATGATATTAGGTTGCTGGATATGATGGGCAGAGTCTCTTCTGGTATGCAGATAGAAATGGGGAGAGCATCAGGAAAGACCTATGTATTGTCAGTACAAGACATAGCAGAAGGCGTCTATTTCCTAGAAATTCGGCACGGGAATGCCCTTATGAGAAAGAAAATCAGTGTAGAATAGCACGCCTGAAATAAAGCTGTTTGTGGGGAGATTATTCCAGGAAATTAGCTGGAAAAGCTGGTGGTTTGAGGGGGATGATACAGACATTAGTGCACAGAGAAAAGAGGGTTTCTATTCTATATGTTTAGGGGCATATGTCCTTTCTCACTTTATTACAGAATGAATCGTAACTTTGTAGGCGTTTCCGAGTACCTATTAGTTGTGGGAAATCTGTAATATCAAGGTATACCTACCACCTGGCTACCCGATCACAAGATCAAACTATGAAGGCATTATTTGCACTAAATCCATATATCTGGAAGTATAAGAGGCATTTACTACTAGGTATTTTATTTGTGGTTCTCTCTAATCTTTTTGCGGTATATCCTGCCCAAATCATCAGATTCGCCATTAACTTGGTAAAAGATGTACTCGGCTTCTACAAGTTATTTAAGGACTTTGAGATTGTCGGAAGCCTGGATACCCTGCTGGGGAAAAGCTTATTAATGTTTGCCGTTTTAGTATTAGGGATGGCTATCATCAGGGGAGTTTTCCTCTTCTTTACCCGCCAAACGCTTATTGTGATGTCTCGCTTGGTAGAGTATGACCTGAGAAACGATTTATACAATCACTTTCAGGAAATGTCCCTAACCTACTACAGGAGAAATAGAACGGGAGACTTGATGGCTAGGCTGACGGAGGATGTTTCCAGAGTGAGAATGTACCTGGGACCAGGGATTATGTACACCCTCAATACAGTATCCCTTTTTGTGGTAATAGTTACCACTATGTTGATGGTAAATGCAGAACTTACCTTTTACGCCTTATTACCACTCCCTTTTTTAAGTTACCTCATTTATTACGTAGAAAATATTATCCAGCAGCGGAGTGAGCGCATACAGGAACAGCTTTCTCGGCTTACTACCAATGCACAAGAAACCTTCTCAGGCATACGTGTCATAAAGGCCTATGTGAAAGAAAGATTTACTGCTCATAAATTTGAAGAAGAAAGTGAAGAGTTTAAGCACAGGTCTTTGCATCTGGCTAAAGTAGATGCCTTATTCTTCCCACTTGTTGTATTTCTGGTAGGACTGAGCATAGTGCTAACCATATGGGTAGGAGGAAGTAAAGTCATCAATGGTTCCCTTAGCATAGGAAATATTGCTGAGTTTATCATGTACATCAACCTCATTACCTGGCCCATCATAGCCATTGGCTGGGTTACTACCCTTATTCAGCGGGCTGCTGCCAGCCAAAAACGCCTGAATGAGCTCTTTGAGGTACGTTCAGAGATCCAGTTTCCCTCAGAGGAAAAAGTGGAGGATATACAAACTGCCAAACTAGTATTTGAAGATGTATCTTTTACATATGAAGATACAGGCATAGAGGCCTTAAAAAACATCAGCTTTGAACTAGCTGCCGGGAAAAAACTTGGGATAGTAGGACCTACAGGGTCAGGGAAGAGTACTTTCTGTACCGTTATCCCCAGGTTACTTGAACTGAATGCTGGTAGCATACACATTGATGGGAGGGATTATACACAGTTTACCAAGGGTCAGCTGAGAAATGCTATAGGCTATGCCCCTCAGGATGTATTCCTATTTTCAGATTCTATTAAAAATAATGTAGCCTTTGGAGAAACAGAGGCTACTGAGGAAGAGATCTATCATGCTACTAAGCTTTCTTCAGTTTACCACAATATTATAGATTTTCCAGAGAAGTTTGATACGGTAGTAGGAGAAAGAGGGGTTACCCTCTCAGGGGGGCAGAAACAAAGAATATCTGTTGCCAGGGCCTGGATTAGGAACCCTAAACTTCTGGTACTGGATGACGTGCTATCCGCGGTAGATACCCAAACGGAGGAGACCATACTTACAAACCTCAAAAACTTTAGGGTACAGAACCCGAAAGTATCTGTCATTATGGTGGCCCACCGTCTTTCCTGTATACAGGATTCGGATCTTATTTTGGTGCTAGAAGATGGTAGAATAACAGAATCTGGTACACACGCAGAACTTCTCCTTCACGGCGGTTATTACGCACGTATACATGAGAAGCAGCTACAGGAGTCTGCCTCTGTTAGTCATTAACCTTCATAGGGTCACATTTCCTGCCCAACCAAAAATATTTCAGGTGGATTAGGATTCAAATTTCTAACTGCCCGTATTGATTCTAGGGCATCTACTTTCTGGAATTGAGCAGTATTCGGTAAGTGAGAAGGCGTCAGGATGTTGACTACATATCCATCTTTCTTAAGAACATCTCTGACAGACCTGATCATGCGAGGAGATTCATTTACCAACAGGACATACGGTAAAGTTGCTTCCGTACGCATAGTTTGACTCTTATTCTTGTTAGGCCTAAATGCTTGCTGGCTGTGTGTTTGCATATTTTAGGCGGCGTTCAGAAGCTAAAGCAGCATAATTTATGCCAAAATGCCTTTTTGAGCACAGAATCATACATTTCTGACTTGCTTGGCACCCATTTTTTCTGATTTTCGTTATTATATTTACAGCAGCTACTTATTTCATTGTTTGAAGCAAGGTCTCTTCAGATACTGAATTATGAAAAAATTATCTATCCTCATATCTACTATTCTTGTACTTTCCGGTGTTGGATGGGCACCTGTAACTACTCATATAGATTCAGATCCTACTGACCCCATCTTACGGAAAGTAAATAATGAAACTTTTATAAAAGGAGAGTTCCTTAAATATAGAATCCACTATGGCGTCATCAATGCTGGTTATGCTGAAATGGAAATTGAGGATAAAGCTTACATGGTAAATAACAGGCCCTGCTACCATATCATAGGGAAGGGCTATTCAAATTCCTTTTTTGATGCCTTCTATAAAGTCCGGGATACTTATGAGTCTTATATGGATAAAGAGGCTTTAATTTCCTGGTGGTTCAAACGTGATATAGTAGAGGGGAAATTTAAAAGCTTCACAGAAACTAAATTTGATCACTACCAGAAAAAGGCCAATTACTACAGCCGAAAAAAAGAACATAGGCAGTATTCTGTGCCTGAAAACATACAGGATGTCATTTCTGCCTTCTATTATGCACGTACCACTAAGGATGTGAAAAACCTTAAACCAGGGGATAGGCTGAACTTGAGGAACTTCATAGATGAAAAGACTGTCAACCTGGAAGCAGAGCTGATTGAAAGAGAAGTAATTAGGGTACAAGGGGAAAAATTCAAGACCCTAAAAATGAAGCTCACCATAGAAGAAGCAGGGTTAATTACAGATGGAAGTAAAATAAACATTTGGATTTCTGATGATGAGAATAAAATACCCATCCGTATCTCTTCTCACTTATTAGTAGGTTCACTCAAAGCTGATCTCATTGAGTATAAAAACCTCCGAAATCCTTTTGATGCCCTTATAAAAGAATAAAGCAGGACACATTTACCATACAAGCTATTTAGGTACTTGAGTTGTTTGTGTAGGTTTGTTCTCCTTATGTGCAGATGATATGCTTAAAGAGAACGTATCCCTTAAGTCCCTACATACATTCCATTTAGCAGTTTCAAGCAAGTATCTCTTAGAAATTGATACAGAGGAAATCCTCATAGAATTCTTAATGGATAATGTACATTCCTCCTTACCCCTTTTAGTTTTGGGAGGGGGGAGTAATATGCTATTCACCCAGGACTATGAAGGCATCATTCTCAGAAACGTGATTAAAGGGATGCGGATAGTAGAAGAGACAGAAGATGACGTTACCCTGGAAGTAGGAGGGGGGGAAAACTGGCATGAGCTAGTGATGTACTGCATAGAAAAAGGCTGGGGAGGACTAGAGAACCTCACCCTTATCCCTGGTTCAGTGGGAGCTGCCCCTATCCAAAATATAGGTGCTTACGGAGTAGAGCAGAAAAGCTGCTTTATATCTTTGACAGGCATTCACCTGAGTACCGGCCAGAAAAGGACTTTTTCAGCCAAAGAATGCCAGTTTGGATATAGAGATAGTTTCTTTAAAAGGGCTGGTAAGGGAAAATACATGATCTGCCGGGTAGTGTACAAGCTGAGTAAAAGGTCCATAGTAAACACTTCATATGGATCTATTCGTGATGAACTTGAAAGTAGGAAGATTACCCAGCCGGGAATTAAGGAGGTGAGTATGGTAGTGGCTGATATCAGGAGATCTAAATTACCAGATCCTGAGAAGATTGGGAATTCAGGGAGTTTTTTCAAAAATCCGGTCATTTCTCAGCAGTTTTTTGGAGAACTTCAAGCTAAGTATCCGGAAATTCCAAATTACCCAGCAGGAGGAGACAATGTAAAGCTGGCCGCCGCATGGCTTATCCAAAGCTGCGGTTGGAAAGGGGTTAGGAGAGGAGATGCAGGTGTACATAATCAGCAAGCCTTGGTGCTGGTAAACCATGGGAATGCTAAAGGGAAGGAAATCGCACAGTTGGCTATGGATATTCAAAGCAGTGTGAAGGAGACCTTTGGGATCCTACTGGAGCCTGAGGTAAATATGTTTTAGACCCGGAGACTAGTCGCCTTTTTTGGTATATTTACTTCTCGTTTATTGATATCATTCTGTTGTAACACCCTAATTAGCTGGATATGAGTTGGTTTAAGAGAGTTAAAGACAACATTCGCACACGAACAGAAGATAAGAATAACACACCTGACGGCTTATGGACTAAGTGCCCCAACTGTAAAAAAGCTCTTCAGTCTAAGCAATTGAAAAAAAACTCCTATGTATGTAACCACTGTGATCATCACCTGAGGATCGGCAGCATGGAGTATTTTGATATATTATTTGATAATGAGTTTGTAGAAATAGGAGATAAGCTTATTTCTGATGATCCGCTAGCCTTTGAGGATACTAAAAAGTATCCAGATAGGCTTATGGCCACTATAGAAAAGACGGGATTAAAGGATGCCATCAGGGCAGCCTATGGATTTATGAATGGAAAAGATATCGTGATTTGTGCTATGGACTTCCGTTTTATTGGTGGGAGTATGGGGAGCGTAGTGGGGGCTAAAATATGTATGGCCATAGACCACTGTCTTGAGCATCAGGTGCCCCTACTGATTATCTCTAAAAGTGGAGGTGCCAGAATGATGGAGGGGGCACTCAGCCTCATGCAGATGGCTAAAATTAGCGCGAAACTCAGCCAGTTATCTCAGGCACATATCCCGTATGTTTCGCTCTTGACTGATCCTACCACAGGTGGGGTAACGGCCAGTTTTGCTATGTTAGGTGACCTTAACATAGCGGAACCGGAAGCGCTTATAGGCTTTGCTGGACCTAGGGTCATCAAAGAAACCATAGGAAGAGACCTGCCGGAAGGCTTTCAGCGATCAGAATTTGTGCAAGAGCACGGTTTCCTGGACTTCATTGTCCACAGAAATGAGTTAAAAGAAAAGCTGACCCAATCTCTGGGAATGCTGATGGCAAATGTAAAAGCCGACTACTAAGAGTCGGCTAACGAGATGATTTCATGAGTCTATTCTGCTGAGTAGGCTCTTTTATTTTTTATCCCCTTTTCTGTTTTGCTGCTTAGCCTTGAATCGTTTAAATCTTCTATTGTATTCGGCTAGCCGCTGTTCATCATACTCCATAAGAAAGATGGGCGGAAGATCAGTAAGTTCTGGAACTGACTCAGGCGCTAGGTCTATGTAGTCATTGGTATCATTCTTTCTTTTAATCAGGGCAAAAGAATCATAGAGTTCACCTGTAACCAGAAAGGCTTTATACGTTAGGGTATCTCCATCTATATTTATGGTTTGGAACAGCTGAGTGTTAGAAGCCACTCTATCCATCCAATCACTGGTACTTAGATCATACATCTTGGGGCCACTAATAGAAACTACATATACAGGACTTCCACCTTCCAGTATGTTCATCCCTTCTGGAATATTTTTTCCCCTCCCATAGGTATGATCATGACCTTGCAGGACTAGATCTACCTGATACTTGTTATAAAGAGGCTCTAGCTTTTCACGCATTTCAGGATTATCTCTTCCTGAACGGAGAGAGTAAATAGGGTGGTGTTGCATCACAATCACCCACTTATTTTTGCTGCGGGACAAAACGTTTTCCAACCACTCTGCCTGAATGTCAATATTCTCACTCTTTGCTTGCATGGCACGAGTATCCAGCGAGATAAATCTAACCCCCTGGTAGTCTATATAATAGACAGTTTCTTTGAACCCTCTAGGTCCGTTCTGCGGAAAGGCAAAACTGGGATTCCAATACTTAGTGAGCTTCTTTTCCCCGTCCAGTGTCCTGTAATATTCATGATTTCCAGGTGTCGCCAGACTTGGAATCATGCCGTACATCCATCCACCTGCATAGAACCATTCTCCCCACTCTGCGTCATTCTTACAATTGTTAATTAGGTCTCCTGCATGAAGCATGAAGTCCGCTTCAGGCAACTTGACGAAAGCTCCACGAATGGCGCGGGACCATAATGATTTTAGGTCGTTTTGGGCATCACCAAAATAGATGAAAGAAATAGGCTTTTTAGCCTTACTTGCAGTAGTAAACTGGAACCATTCACTCCATCCCTCTCTACTTCCTACTCTGTAGGCATATTGAGTCTCTGGTTTAAGCTTTTTGAAAGTGACAGTATGATAGTGGGCTACATTGGCGTCTGTTTCCAGTCTGGTGGTGGTGGAGTAGACTACAGATGCATTCTTCCGAAAATCAGGAGAAGCATCAGCAACAGAGATCCTGGCTACCCCTTTGGTTATGGTGGTATCCGTCCTCCAGGTAACTGACATGCTCGTGGCAGGGTCATCTTCCATGGTGAGAATAATCCTGTCAGGAATAGCTCTGGGAGGATATAAATCTTCCATCACCTGGCCATAAGAAGGGAGGTGAGAAAAAGTGAAAACCAATAAGAATATTACAACTGATGATCGGGAGTCACACATAACCCTCAGGGAACTTTTCCTTTGCAATGCTAAGCGTGAATGATTTAAGAATAAATTTTGGTGCAAAAGCTTCTTAATCTACAAAAAACTTAACACATCTCTCTAATTAAATATTTATTGGTGGTACCCATTGTCAGCCGTGAGGCAGTTTGGGGGAGCTACTCCCTCTCCTATCCCTAAGAGGGAATTTCTTTTTCTCCAGATGAATTAGGTAGATTCAATATGATATATGTTCTACAAGTGTTGATTAAATAGAATATTTATCTATATTTGTTCTACAAGTAATGAAGAAATGAAAGGATTAGGATACTTAGAAGAAACCATATTACTCCTGATTTTAAGCATGCGAGGGGATGTATATGGGTATGTGATCAGCAAAGCCTATGAAGAGCATATGGGAAAGAAGATTTCTATCAGCGCTATTCATAGTGCTATGTCAAGATTAGAGAAAAAGGGGCTGATAAAAAGCCACATGGGAGGAGCTACTGCTGAAAGAGGGGGGCGCCGGAAACGCATATTTCAGGTGACAGAGCTAGGAAGAAGTACCATAGAGGAAATCAGAGCCTCTCGCCAAAAACTGTGGGGCCTAATTCCCGACTTGGAATGAATAATAAACAACATACCCCTCCTGCCTGGGCAGACCAGTTTCTGGCCTGGTTCTGTGATGAGGGTCTCCTTGAGGAAATTCAGGGAGATTTACATGAAGCCTATTATGATAGGTTGACAAGTCATAGTAAAGCTAAAGCTGACCAGCTTTTCGTGCTGGATGTGTTTCGCTTTTGTAAGCCCTACGCTTTTGAGAAATATTCTACCTTAAAACAATACCTCCCCATGTTTCAGAACTACCTAAAAATAGGCCTCAGAAATATCCTTCATAGAAAGGGCTTTACGGCCATCAACCTGATAGGCTTATCTGTAGGCATATCTGCTGTTATGCTCATTCTCCTATACTGGAACAGTGAGAATACATATGATACCTATTTTCCTGATCATGACCGTATCCATAGGTTGATGAATAATTACAGGGAGCAGACTTATACCTGTATGAGATTCACTGATTACTACCAAACTAGCAGAGAAGACCAGTTACGCCTGACTAACAGACTAAAAGCCTACGAGGAAGTACAGGCTGTATGTCATTTTGTGCCTTCTGTCTCTGCTATTGGTGGAAGGGATAAATACTTTATCCAAATAGGAGAACAGGAAGTCTTGGGGGAGAATTTTTTATATCTGAACAGTGGAATGGACTTTCAAGAGGTATTTCCCCTTACTTTCTTGAAGGGATCACCAGAACAGGCATTTACCTCCTTCCAGACCATATCTATCACGGACAGACTAGCAAAAAGGTGGTTTGGAGAAAGTTGGAAAGACCAGAATCTGATCAACCAGGATGTTACCATTCAGGATGAGGTATTTAGATTGGCTGGGATAGTAGAGGCATTACCTGGAAATGTTCATTTTGACTTTGATATCATCATTCATCAGCAAGAAATTCCTAGCTGGGCGGCTTATACTTACTTCAAGTTAGCAGATGGGTATACAGCAGAGCAGGTGATAGACCGCATAGCACAAGAGGTAGATAACATATTTCCTGGATATACAGAGGACGTATTAAGCAAAGGGATTATCAGCATTCCCCTCACTAAGATTCACTTTAGCAGTGGGAATTTGTATGAGATAAAAGTACCTGCTAATAAGGCTTACCTGGATACCTTCGCTGTAGTAGGGCTGATTATTCTACTCATCATTTGGACTAACTACACTAACCTTTCTGTTTCTATGTATGCGGAGAGGCAGAGAGAGCTAGGGATGCGAAAAGTTGTGGGTGCATTGGCTAGAGACATATCTATGCAAATTCTCATAGAAGCTATCCTCTTAGCTTTATGCTGTCTTCCCATTTGCTATCTACTCATCTATCTAAGTATCCCCTATTACAATGAAATGATGGGGATTCAACTAGGGCAGGAAATCATAAGTAGTGGCCCTTACTTGGGATTGTTAGTGCTGCTCTTAGCAATCTCAGGGCTAATCAGTGGGATTTATCCCTCTATCACTTATGGGAGAAAGTCTTTACCCTCCTTACTATGGGCTAAGACTACGATAAATAGGCACTTTAGGCTAGTAAGCTTTCGAAATTTTCTCCTAACTACCCAGTTTGTGATGATGGTAGGTCTATTAAGTGTTACTTGGTTTATTTACCAGCAAATGGGGTACGTGGCCAAACAAGATCTTGGATATGAAGTAGAAGGAGTCGTTTACTTTGAGATTAATGGGGCGGAGAAGTACAAGCAGCTGTCCACCTATTTACGTCAGATTCCCGAGGTACAGGAAACAGGAGCTAATGGTGTCCCAGGTTCAGAAATGTTTAATCAGTTGACCTACAAAATGGAGGGGACAGATAGGGTCTTTTCAGATGGAACCTTCATGGTACTTGATTATGGATCCCTGAAGACCCTAAATATTAAATGTGAAACCTGTACTTCTTTGGATGAAGGAAAAAGAAAACTCTTTATTATCAATAGAACAGCAGCTCATAAGCTGGCAAGTGTCCTGGAAGTAGAACCTGAACAATTAATAGGGAAGCAATTGATCACAGAACCTGAATGGGAAAATGAAGAGCATGGAATGGGCGTTCCCCATAGAATAGATGGGATCATTGATGATTATAAATATTTCAGCTTAAAATACCCCCATCAACCTTTATTGATAAATGTAGCAGCAGAAGCTGGATGGGCGTATCAGATGATGGTCAGGCTTCAGACGGATGATTGGCAGAAGACCTTAGAGAAGGTGAAGGAGAAATATGAAAAGGTGGAAACTGTTATCCCCTTTGATCCTTTATTTTTAGAAGAGAGGATAAGGAACTTGTACACAAATGAAAGGCGTTCTGGATCACTTATGGGTATCATGAGCGCCTTAGCCATTCTCCTCTCTTTTATGGGCTTAGTGGGGATAGTCTCTCATATGGCCTTTAATAGACAAAAAGAGATAAGCATTCGGAAAGTGTTAGGCGCCTCCATACAGCATATCCTTCTCACTTTAAACCGTGAGTTTATCCTTCTGATGCTGATAGCTACTATTATCTCTCTCCCTGTGGCTCTGTTTTTTGCCTCTAAATGGCTGGAGAGTTTTGCTTTCAAGATAGCGCTTAGCCCCACAGTGGTATTCCTCGTAGGCATAGTAGCACTAGGACTAGTAGTTTCCCTGGTATCTTTTCTGGCTAGAGAAACCGTCAACAAAGATCCCGCAGAAGTGCTGCGGGCATAAGGAGTAGTTCACACCTCTATCCCCATTTGTACATTACATCTGGCGTAGGGAGAAAATCGGTTAGGGATATTCTGGAAGCCTAATTTTTTATACAGGTTGAGGGCAGGTTTGAGCTTAGTATTACTTTCTAGATATACTTTGGTGGCGCCCGCTTCTTTGGCTTGTGCTATGACGGCCTTCCCCAGTTTGTAGCCTATGCCTTTTCCTTGGACTTTGGGACTCACGGCCATCTTTGCCAGTTCAAACTGATACTCTTGGTCTTCCATTTTAATCAAGGCGCAGAAGCCTACAGCTTCATCTTCCATAAGGGCAGTGAAGATGTAGCCGCCTTTATGAATGATATACTCATATGGATGATCCAGGGCCTTATAATCAGACTCCTCCATGGTGAAATAATAGCTAATCCATTCTTCATTCAGGTCTCTGAAAGCTTGCTTATGGGTAGCTTCAAATGGGACAATGCTGATGGCCTGTGATTCTCTCATTTTCTTCTGGGATTTGACACGGTGAAATAATGATTGTTGATCCAGTATGTATTCCCACTCTTCTATGGCCTTCCAAATACTGTGTTGGGTTTGGGAAAGGGCATGCTGGGTAGCATCCTCTACATCTTTATATTGCGTTAAAGCTAGCGGGATAAGTGCTTTCCCCTTATCTGAGAGGCAGACAATGGTGGTTCTTGCATCTGTCTTATCTTTCCCTTCCCTGATAATTCCTTCCGCTTTCATCTCTTTGATGATTTTACTGACAGATGCATGAGAATGCCCTATTTCCTTAGCTATGTCTGTAACCTTCTTATGGTCAGCCTTAGACAGTAGCTGAAAAACTGGAAACCACTTAGGATGTAATTCCAAGCCATACATTTCATAGATACTAAAAGCATCTTTAGCCATTCTCTCACTTAACATCCTTAGGCGAGTCCCTAAAGCCAGTACTCCTATTTCATCAAAAAAATTCATATGAAATCAATTACGTAACTAGTTACTAATATAGGAAATGCACGCTCGTTTATCAATAAAAATTCTGCTTATCTGCTTATATGAGTGCTTTGAGTTTTTGCCGGAAATGATCTATCCAGTCCTGGGGGAGGCTGGGAGAGTTGACCGCTTTAGTGAGAAGGGCTTTATTCGTCTTCTGTTTATCATACAGACTGACCACTTCACGGATACTGAGTCTATACCCATCCTCTCCTACTTTTTTAATGTGATCCCCTATATCCAACCTGCCCTCCTGTAATACCTTAAAGTAGAATCCTGATTTATTTGCCTTGAGAAAATCTTTAATGAAGCTGGGATCTCCCACACGTAAGCCTAACTTAAAGCAGGGCATTCTGGGGGTAGTTACAGAAAAGGTTACTTCTCCTATTTGGTAAGTATCCCCTATGAAGACGGAATCTTCTTTCATCCCACTGACGGAAAGATTTTCTCCAAAAGTCCCTACTTCAAAACTCAGATCAGGTCTGGTATCCTGCCAATATGTATAATGTTCTATAGGATAAGCATATACTGCTTTGTTGATCCCACCATGGACGCTTAGGTCTGCCTGTCCATCTCCCTCCATATTCAGGGTGTAAACCTTTACTGGGCCCACTATGGGATATTTAAAAATACCTGTAGAAATGATTTTACCATTATATTCTACCTCTCTGGGCTTTCCAGTAAACAGACCATTTACCTGCATATGCTCATTGTTTGAGGAGTTTAAAGGCGTGGGACCACCTGTTTTCCCGGAAGCCTGGTATACACCATAGCATAGCTAAGGGTTCTATAGCTCTGGCTGCTTCTACAGATCCCATATCTTCTACTTCCCAGCCAAATTTCTTACAGATTTTAGCTACCTCATCTTTAGCCCCTTGATGGTCTCCACATATAAACATAGATGGTGTATGCTCAAATTTAGGTTGAAACATATGGAGGCTTCCTACGCAACTAAAGGCCTTAACAAAATAGGCCTCTGGAGCCATAGCTTGCAGCTCTTCCATCAAGGATTTATTGATCTGGCTAAAATATTTGATGACGCCATTTTCAGCTCCTTCATTGGAAATGGGATTAGTAGCATCTATCACTACTTTCCCTTTTAGGTGAGAAAAGCCCAGGTTTTTGAGGGCTTCCTTGGCAATGGTGCCTTTTACCGCATATACGATTAGCTCATTATCTCTGGCGGTATCCTCCGGTGTAGATGTCCGTATTCCTGGAATCTCTTCCTGAAGCTCATCCCTAGCTTCTTTTCTCCGGGAAGCGACAGTTACCTGGTGACCGATTTCCAGGAAGCCTCTAGCAAGTGCCTTACCTACTGCTCCTGAGCCTATTATTCCAACTGTTTTCATACTCTTCTAATGTATCATAAATGTCTATGAGGAAGATACCTGGTAAAACTGGCAGAGCGCCTCTACAAGTATTGTCAAGAGAAAGACTTTCTCTACTTATTCTGTAAATGTAAGGGATGTGGATGATTCTTCTACCAGAAAAGTGGCAGCAGAGAGCATTTCGCTCTCTCTGCTGTTTAGTTTATACTTGCATCTCTCTGGCTTGGTAGGTGTATAGCTGATAATAATTCCCCCCAAGCTTGATCAGCTCATCATGAGAACCGTCCTCTATGATTTGTCCATATTGCATAACTAGAATTCTATCACAGTTTTTAATGGTGCTCAATCTGTGGGCAATGATAATAGCGGTTCTTCCTTCTATTAGTTTATCTATGCCCTTCTGGATGCGTTGCTCTGCCAAGGTATCTACAGAAGAAGTAGCTTCATCCATGATTAGAATCTGTGGATCTCTGAGAATAGCCCTGGCAAAAGCTATCATCTGCTTCTCGCCTGCAGACAAGTTATTCCCTTCTTCTCCTACTTCTTCATCCAGTCTACTCCCAAATTCAGAAGCCCCAATGAGGTGTAAGGCTTCCTGAATTTCTATATCCGTAGCATCTAACTTACCATACGTAAGGTTTTCTCTAAAAGTCCCCGCAAACAGATGGGGCGTCTGGAGAATGATACCTAGCTGGCTCCTAAAGCTATCTAGCTGTCTTTCTCTATAATCTACTCCATCTATGAGCAACTCTCCTTTCCGCGGTTCATAGAACCGGCATAGCAGCTTCACTAAGGTACTTTTTCCACTACCTGTAGAGCCTACTATAGCCACGGACTGCCCGGCAGGTATATGCAGGTTAAACCCATTCAGAATAGGATTGGCCTCATTGTAGTAAAAATCTATTTCCTTAAAGTGTATGTCTCCCTTCAGTGGCAGGTAAGGAATGACACCCTCCTTATCTTTGATGGCCAGAGGCTCATCTATTAGGGTAAAGATCCTTTCTCCTGCAGAAAGACTATCCTGGGCAACGGCATAATAGTTAGTGATATCAAAAATAGGTTCAAAGATCATCCTGGCATAGCTAAAGAATGCTGCCAGTGTACCTATGGTTATTCCTATTCGCGCTTCTACAGTCAGATGTCCCCCTAAGTAGATTACTAAGGCAGCAGCGAATGAGCCAGTAACTACCACGATAGGGTTATACATGGAAGAATAGAAAGAAGACCTAAAGGCGGCATCTCTCAGTTTTTCACTTACAAGCTGGAAGTTATTACTAGCCCTCTTTTCCTGAACCGTAGTTTTATTTACCTCTAATCCATTAATATGCTCCGTGAGGTAGGCAGCCATTTCACTGTAGGTTTTACGTGCCTTACGTGCGTACCCTATGAGTAGTCCCCTCACCTTGATAGCCAGGAAGAGTAATACAGGAATGGTTCCCATGACTATGAGGGTAAGCCTCCATGAGTACCAGAACATGATGCTAAGACTAACAATGATCATGAAGACTCCATAGATTAAGTCCACGAATCCCCAAGAAATGACTCTTGCTACTTTCTTCACATCAGAAGTTACACGTATGCTCAAGTGCCCTATGGCAGATTTATCATAGAAGGAGTATGATAAGTACTGTAGTTTTTTGAACATCTCATTTCGGAGATCGAATATGACATACTCCTTAAGCTTACCCGCCATTCTAATGAAGACAGCGATAGAAGCTACTAAGATTAAGTAGGCAAGCAGAAACATGCCTACATACAACCAGAATCCTTGAATATCAAAGATGCTGGTAGCAGACTCCCCCAAGGCTTCTATATTAGGAGTAATCCATTTGTCAATAAAGTTCAGCCAAATTACGGGAAGCATGGCTTCTGCTGAGGCTGCTAACAGAGTAGACAGAATGAGGCTGTACATCCAGCCATCATAGCGCATAGTATGTTTGAAAATGCGCTTCATGAAGGTACCAAAGCCTTTCCGCTTCTGAAAATCCTTCTCCCCAAATGTTTGATCAGTGTTCATGGGCTAAAAGGTATATAGATAATTTAGTTTGGTAAGGTGTGAATATCTGATTCTACTGCTGATTGTATTCTGTGAATTTCCTGGTAGTATCCAGGGATATTTTCTAATTCCTGAGCGGTTCCACTCTGAACGAGTTTCCCCTTATCCATTACCAGAATTCTATCTGCTTGCTGAATGGAGGTAATCCTATGTGAAATGATGAGGGTAGTTTTTCCTCTCATAGGAGTAGCTAACGCTCTGAAAATAGCTTGCTCAGTTTCAGTATCTACAGCAGAAGTAATGTCATCCAAGACCAGGATGTCTGGATCCGTTAACATGGTTCTGGCTAGGGCTACTCGCTGTTTCTGTCCACCTGAGAGTGTAACCCCTTTTTCTCCTACTATGGTCTTAAAGCCATCTGGGAAAATCTGTTTAATTTCTCCTATCTGGGCCATACCCGCCACTCTTTCTACTTCATTATAGGAAGCTGCTGGCCGTTTGTAAGCTATATTCTCCCTGATAGAAGTGGAGAATAGAAACGCTTTCTGTAAAGCGATCCCTATTTTAGCTCGCAAAGAGGGCCGGGAAAAAGCTACTAATGGCTGCCCGTCCAGGGAAATACTCCCTGAAGAAGGTTCATATAACCTCAGCAGTAACTTGATAAGGGTAGACTTCCCAGCCCCGGTAGGGCCTATTATAGCTACCTTCTCTCCGGGTTTCACTTCAAAGTGTATGTTACTCACCGCTTTTTCTGCTCCTTCTTCGTACCCAAATGTTACATTTTTAAAGATGATGTGTCCTTTTAATGGCGGAACAGGTGCATCTCCATACTCTTCAGGGGCTGCCAGCATGATTTCAGATACACGATTCATGGCCACTACCGCCATCCCCATCTCTGATAATACCCGGCCAAGGTCTCGCATGGGCCAGGCGATCATATTGATGTAAGTGTAGAAACCCAGGAGTTCTCCTATAGTGATTCTCCCCTGAATTACAAAGTAGCCCCCCACCATCATAGACACCAGGATCTGCAGAAAAATCAGAAGGTCAGTCATGGGCCAGAAAAGGGTGTGTAGCCAGTTTTGCTTTAGGCCCTTTTCCCGCTTCTTCGCATTTTGATGTTTGAAGCGTCTGATTTCATGTTTTTCATTGGCAAAAGCAGATACTACTCGTATCCCATTCAGATTTTCCTGAACCAGATTATTGAGCTTATCAGTTTCAGCTTCATGCTCAGCCCACACCTTTTTCTCTTTTTTGAAGAAAATAAAGGCGGCAGCACAGACTACAGGAGCCACTATGGTGCTGATGAGGGCATACTGCCAATCCACAATAGCCATCATCCCAAAGGCAAAGGAGTAGATAGCGAGTATCCTGACCATGGCTATGAGTTGTCCCTGTAGGAAACCCTTAATGGTATCTATGTCTCCTGTACACCGCTGGATTAATTCTCCCCGGGTAATGGTAGAAAAGTATGAGAGCGGCAGCCGCTGAATATGGGAGAATGCCTGATCCCTGATCTGCTTAGCCGCTTTTTCAGCACTGTCAGCTTTTAAGGCATTAGCTACAAACAAGGTAGTCCCCCTTATAAAAGAAACTATGATGTAGGCAAGGGCCATGATAGCCAGCATACTAGCTAAATTAGTAGCTGAATAGGCTGGAAGTAGCCAGTGAAAAAAACGCGCTACTACATCATCATAGCTAATATCATCAGCGGAAGTGACGGCTGGGGTAATGACCTGATCCACTACTACCGTAAGAATCTTGGGCTCTAAGCTTCTAAACCCTATAGATAAGATGAGTAATAAGGCAGAACTGATATAAGCCCATTTATAAGTATCCAGAAAACGGATAACTGAGTGTAAAGGTGAAGTCATGGGTTTGTAGGCTTAGGTTATTGACTTGGAGGTAGTAATGTTCTATCCATATTATATGACCTAAATAGAGAAAAAGTAGTAGGGGAAATCACATTTGTGTTCTTTAGTAGATAGAGGAAGTAAGTAGACAGTTAATCGAGGGGGGGGTGAAATAATTAAGCTAATTCGTTCTTTCATTTTTTCCATATAATCGTTACATTCTAAAACGAGAATAATGGCAAAACTCTGACTTATGGAAATAGTCAAGTAAAAGGCTTCCTAATATGGCAAGCAAGAATGCCGGGATAATGGTCTTTTACTTTCAGGACTAGAAGCTGAACTTTCTAAAAGTAATTTACTGTACAGAGCTGTATACTTGTGTATACGTATTGCTTCAGAATAAAGAACTTTTCAAGTCCTTTTCCGTAAAAAAAAGAGGAAATGCTTCAAGTAGTTAAATGTTTATTCAATCAGGCATAGTCTTTGATTCAAAATGATTGATTGAATATTCTCCCTGTAGCTTCGTTCAACTTATACACCTGATTTCACCTCACTATTACTTTTAACTTTTTGTTAAAGTTACTGATGGTGAATGGTATAAACTAAATCCTTATTTTGAGGAATTAGAAAATTAAAATTGTAGAATAGGTAGTAGTTTCTCATATTTCTTAGGTTAGGTGGGGCCGCCCAATTTCAAATTAATTAGGCGAGCCCCTTTTTTTTTGCCCTCTCTCAAGGGCTTCTCGTAAGATTCTCCCAAAATTTGTAAGGGTTTCACTCATTCATGTGAGAATTATACTATTGATCTTTTGCCCTGCTAAGGCCATTTCCTCCTAAAGACCCCATCATTTCCTCATTTCATTTCTTAAAACCCTATTTTCCCGCTACCAGCCATATTGTATGCATATGAGTTTGTAGTGCCACTATCCCTTGCACTTGGTATGTAATGGGTAAGCAAAAAACTAATACGCCTCATGATACCTAGCTCCTATCTTGCAATTAATTAAATAGTCAGTTAATAAAAAGCTGACTGTACCTATATGCCTTTGGGGAGTAAACATCCAATATCAGAAAACTTTTACTGCCCGGGTATTATGAGAAGAGTGAAGCTGACCTAGTTAATAGCCTGTAATTTCACTACCTGAATGATCAGCTGTTATAAGCTCCCTCCCCTCAAGGTACAGGATGTACTTATTAAAAGGCAATCATGCTCATCCCAGGGAATTTTACATGGCGAACAGTTACCCATTCACTATTCTAATTCGCTCTTCCTTTGTTCTGATCCTAGTGTATACATGCCTGGGGATGTCTTCCGGCTTAACCCAGACTAAACGGCTCCTCTTATACACTGAAACAGGAGGTTTTGACCATAAAACCCGCACTGCTGCAGAATCTATGTTTTCCCAGCTGGGAAACACCCATCAATTTACTGTCCTCCATGATGAGGACGGAAGTACTTTTAACAGCTTAGATAGTCTTAAAACCTATTCTATAGTGGTGTTTTGTAATACCTCTGGGGATAATATTCTATCTACTACTCAGCAACAAAATTTTCAAGCATACATGAATGATGGAGGGGCCTATTTAGGTATCCACGCTGCCAGTGATACTTACAGGCACTCTTCTGCTAACGGTCCCAATACTGGTACCTGGGACTGGTATGCAGAAATGATGGGGGGAAGTGTCCAAAACTCTCCTAACCACACCGTTAATAATTTCTCAGGGACTATGGATCATGAAGGGACACACCCCAGCATTATGGGCCTTCCTAATCCATGGGAGAAAGATGAAGAATACTATTATTGGGAAAATGGGTACCTGAAAGTAGATATACAATCTGTACTAAAAGTGAGATCCACAGGGGGGGACAGTTATGATGCTGCCCGTCCTATGTCCTGGTATTTAACCAGTACCCCAGATGGAAATCCAGCAAGAATATTTTATACAGCCCTAGGCCATAATGCTTCTAACTTCACGAATGACACAGATTTTATCAAGCATATAGAGCAGGCTACTGTTTGGGCAGGATCCTTTGGCAGCACCCTAACTAATACTCCTCCATCATTTACCCTAGATGGGGAAGCCACGCGCCAGGAAGATTTTACTACACCCTTTAAAATTAATGTAGTACCTGATCCCGTCCCTTCTGGAGAAGAAGGCCAACAACCCACCTACAGCCTAAGTCCTACCAGCCTGAATTTTATAGAAGTAGATCTGAATAGTCAGACAGGTGAACTCACCTTTACAGCCATAGCTGATGCTAATGGAGTAGATTCTCTTACCCTAACTGCAAATGACGGGCAAATCGAAAATAATGAGTTCTCCCTTACTTTTACTGTGAGGGTAAATGCTGTTAATGATCCCCCCTCATTTACCCTCTCGGAAGATGAACTCATTCTCCCGCAAAACTTCTCTCCACAACGAAATATTCTTATACAGGCTGATCCGCCCCCAGCAGATGAGCAAGGCCAATCCATAACGTATAAGCTAGACCCTGCTACTGTCCCCTTTGCTAATGTGAGCCTTAACGGAGCAGAAAGCAGAATAGAGATTGACGCAGTTGCAGATTCTACTGGTACCCAGGTATTTACCCTTAGGGCTAATGATGGACTAGATTCTACTACCCAACAATTTACCTTAACTGTTGAAAAAGCAGCAGCTTCCTTGGTAGTTTCTCCAGAGAGCATAAGTGTCCCTGCAGCAGGTGGCAGCCAAGCAGCTACGGTAGAAAGTAATGGTAGTTGGACAGCAAGCGCTACCCATAACTGGGTTAGTATCAGTGAGAGTGAGGGAACCGGTAATCAGGAGGTTACTATTTCAGTAGATGCTAATACAGGGGCCTCCAGGACAGCATGGGTAGTATTTGAGCAGGAAAATATAAGGGATAGTATTTCCTTATCGCAAGGCGCAGTAGGTGCCACCCCTTCTGTGAGCATTTCTTCTCCCACAGACTCAGCTCAGGTAGATCCTAGCTTCTTCCTCATTTTCATCATTGAAAATTGGGTAGTGGGCCAGGGGCAGAGCCATTTTCATTATTTTATAGATGGCGTAGATCAAGGGCCTGTATTTAGTAGAAATCCCCTTTTCATTCAAGACCTATCACTAGGGTTCCATACCATCCGCCTACAACTAGCAGAGGCAGACCATAGCTTTATTGATGTGGAGGACAGTATACTAGTAGAAGTAGTACCTGCCACCATTTTATCAGTTATACCTGAAAATGTGATCTTTTTGCAAGAGGGGGGAAAGGACACCATTGATATTACTTCTAATGTAGACTGGACCATACGTAATACGCTCCCCTGGCTAAGTCTATCAGATACGGTAGGGAGTGGAAATGGTATGATCATATTGACAGCTGAAGAAAATACAGAAAGTAACCTCAGAAAAGGGAACATAATTCTTGAAGGAAGAAATAAAAATGTTTTCATTGAAGTCTCTCAAGAAGGTACAATTTCAGCCCCCTGTACACCTCCTGATTCTCTCTGGGTGAGTGATATACAAGAAACAAGTGCTTTATTAAGATGGTCTGCTATACCAGATGCAGATGAGTATCAGGTTCTTTATAAACTGGAAGGGGATATGGATTGGACAGAGGCCTTCAATCTTAGTACAGACTCCCTTTTACTAGAGAATCTTAATGAGAATACCACCTACCAATGGCAAATCAGAACGAGGTGTTTTGCTACCTATTCAGCCTGGTCTCTGATCACAACCTTTAGCACTGCTTCTCCCATTATGTGTGAGCCTCCCGCAAATATACAGGTGGTGGAGCGGCTGAGTAACTTGATAAGATTAGACTGGGATGATATGGCTTCCGCCAGTGAGTATGAGGTGGAACGCAGAGAATCAGGCACTACTACTTGGCTGTCAGAAACTTTCAATACAAGTGAGGCTACCTTAGGTAATTTGGAAGCAGAGACTCTTTACGAGTGGCGTATCCGGACAGTTTGTATGAGTGATACATCAGCTTGGACTGCCACAGATACCGCCAGCACAGCGCCTTCAGTAGAGACTTGTGATGTACCTACTAATCTGTCAATTATAGAGGTATTTCCCGATGTTGCCAGGGTTTCCTGGGACGTGGTAAGTAATGTAAGCGTTTACAGGATTAGACTGAGAGCTGGAATGGGTACGCCTTGGTCTCCTGCAAATACAGCTTCAGGTAATACTTGGTTATTTAATAATCTCATGCCTGATCAACAGTATGAGTGGCAAGTAGAGGCCATTTGTGGAGCTACTAACTCTGGCTATTCTACTATAGCTTCTTTTCGAACCCCGGCTGATTCAGTGCCTACTGACTCTATGACTACTCCTGTATTCAGGGTGAACTTAACCAACTTCACAGTAGTCCAGGAAAATGGACAAGTCTTACTGAGATGGGAATCTGACCTGGAAGAAGGTGGGAGAGAATATGTAGTAGAAAGAGGAATCGATGGAACCTTATTTGAAGAGATAGGTACACGATCCTTTCAGAATATGGGGGCTGCCTATAATTTCCAGGATACTTCTCCACCGTTGGGAGAGGTGTTTTACCGCATAAAAATGGTAGGAATAGATGGATCAGTTAGCTATTCAGAAACGGAATCTATAGTGCTGGAAGTTAATAGTGTTACCCTCCAGACGTATCCTAATCCTGTACGAGATATACTTACTGTCAATCTCCAATCAGAGGGGCAGCAGAAGGTATACCTGGTGCTATTTGATCATTTGGGGAGGCGTATATGGTATAGGTATTTGGACCTTCAAACAGGTACCCAAACCATAGAGCTGGATATGACTACTTATCAGACACAACTGTACTACCTAAGTATGATAGAACTCGGATTATCCATTTCGGATAATAGTATAAAAAATGTCCGTGTACAAAAAATTGACTAATGGATGAAGAATCATTTTCTGGGTAGAGGTATATAGAAAATACGATTCTTATGCCATTTCTAACTGTTTAATAGGGAAATACATTGAAATAGTATCTTCAGGCATACTTCAGCTAAGGCTTGTGCGTTCAACATGTATCCATCCTTGCTCAGTTTAATAGCTGCAACGTCTTGCATGTGTATTTTCCCAGTCCATCAATTTGATGAAGCTAAATAATTATTGCGGCGTACTAACTGTTGTGATACATGATAAATACTGCGTATCCCACACCAAAACTGGGGATCAACATATTAGGGAATATCAGGCTAAGAGTAAGCATATTATTGATATGCACTTTCCTCTCTACCATGTCATGGGCCTACACTCTTCCTCCTTCAGAAGGTGAGATGGCCTGCACCATTATTAATCTTGCTTCCCTCACCTGGGATGAAGAAATAAATGGATGGGGCCCTGCAGAAAAAGATCAAAGTAACGGAGAAAAAGGAGCTAATAATGGAGGTATGCTCAGGATAGGGAGCACTTCCTATAATACTGGGTTAGGTGTCCATGCTACTTCCAGGATTACCTACTCTCTAAATGGAAACTACAATCGGTTTACCTCTGACCTTGGAATAGATGAGGAAGTAGGAAATAATGGGAGTGTAGTATTCGAGATCTACCTGGATGGTTCTCTTGCCTTTGCAAGTCCCATCCTGAGAGGTACTGATCAACCGCTAAATGTACAGTTAAATGTATCTGGTGTTAATGAAATGGTGCTGGTAGTATCAGATGCAGGCGATGGAAGCGAATTTGATCATGCAGATTGGGGAGGAGCTAAACTAGAATCTGATTGCAACACTGAAAGTTGTATTCCTCCTGCTATTCCCACCATACAATCTCTCTCTAACACACAGGCAGGCTTGACTTGGCGTTATCCTACATCAGGGAATTTTAGGCTTAGATATAGAGTGGCCGGAAGCTCTTCTGACTATACAGTCGTTACCGGAATACTTAATACTGAAACGATAGTTACTAATCTGTCTCCAGGCACATCCTATGAATGGCAGGTAGTCACTAATTGTGCTTCCTCTTTTTCTTCCTGGGTAAGTGGGGATAACTTCACTACGAAAGGGGGTGGACTTAGCTGTGGTCAGATTTCCAGCCTGACATTGGTCTCCATTGAAAGTTACCGTGCTACTCTTAGCTGGTCAGGGGCTACCAGTGGTACCTTTAGGTATAGAGAAGAAGGAGAAGGTACATGGAATCTACTTCCTTTTACAGGAACTAACATAACAGTATATGGCCTGGATCCGCAGAAAAGATATTTCTGGCAAGTACAAGAAAATTGTGGAGGTATTTTGAGTAATTGGGTACCAGGGCCTGCCTTTACTACCCCTATCTCTCCTGCTTGTGATCTTCCTGCTATATGGACTACGAATAATATAGGAGACATAGATATCCCTGGAAGTGTGTGTGTGAATGGAGATGACTGGACTATACAAGGAGCAGGATCAGATATTTTTGAGACCTCAGATGATTTCTATTTTATTAATCTTCCCCTGGTAGGTGATGGAGAAATGATTGCCAGAGTCAGGGGGATAGAACTGACTAACGGCTGGGCAAAGGCGGGCCTCATGGTTAGGCGTAACTTAGACCCCAACGCAAGATATGCTATGGTAGGGATGACTCCCTCTAATGGAGCTCTTTATCAGTTCAGAAACAGCAGTGGGGCTTCTACAAACACCTCAACTAATTCTTCAGTCACCCCCCCTAGGTGGCTAAGGATAACGCGAGTAGGGAATATAGTTACTGGCTATATATCTTTTAACGGGACTACTTGGAATAGAATAGGATCAGAGGTATCATTAGGCACTGCTGAAATGCGAATAGGATTTGCAGTAAGTAGCCATGATGCCGGTGAGTTAGCTACCAGTATTTTTTCTGATGTTAGCGTTCAAACCTCTACCATTTCTTACCCTGGATTTACCATAAATCCAGATACGCTAGAGGTAAGCCATGAAGAAGAAACTAATGTCGTGGACATCACTTCCCCCAGCACATGGGAAGCTTCATCCAATAATTTCTTCGTCACCATTGACCCTAGTTCCGGGTCTGGTAATGGATCTCTTACCATTAATTCGGCTGCTAATCTAAATGTGTTCCAGCGTACAGGAAGAGTTACGGTGACCTCAGAAGGAGAAAGTAAATTAATAGTAGTTAGACAGGCTGCTAACCCAAATCCATGTACCCGTGCGAGTAATTTGGTGGTAACATATGTTGGGAAAAATGTGGCTAGGTTGAACTGGGATACAGAAGCAGGTCTAAACTACCAAGTACAGTATAGAGAGCTGACGGCTAACAATTGGACGAGTTTAAATGATATTCCCAGTTCTTCAGTCCCCTATTTACTTACAGGTCTGGACCCTAGTAAAGAATACAGATGGCGAGTGAGAACGATCTGTGACCTCTCCCTAGCCAGATTTACCAATGGGCCGAATTTTACCACCCTATCAGAAAGTGTATGCGAATTACCTGACGCTTGGCAGGCCATGGACCTGGGGAGTGTGGGGATCTCAGGGGAAGTATGTGAAGATAATGGAACCTGGACTGTGCTAGCTAGTGGTACTGACATTTGGAATAATAGTGATGGTTTCCACTTTGTCTATCAGCAGCTGACAGGGAATATGGAGCTTACTGCCAGAGTGACAGAAGTAGGAAATGCTAATCCCTTTGCTAAGGCGGGGGTAATGATTCGAGAAAAGCTTACGGCTAATTCGAGGAATGTAGGGATGTTTGTTACGTACTCCAATGGTATACAACAACAAATTAGAAATACAGAGGGGCAGAATACAAACAGAGTATTTCAAACTCAGTTAACTGCCCCATACTGGCTAAGAATCCGGAGAGAAGCAGGTGTCATTCAGACCTTTTATTCAGAAAGTGGAGAAGAGGGTAGCTGGACAATATTGGGACCTGCGCGTAACCTGGGAACTGCGGACATGTGGATAGGCTTAGCCCATACCTCACATAATAATAGCATTCTGAACAGAGCTGTATTTACTGGGGCAGACTTACAGGCTATTCCTCCTTCCTTAACAGTATCACCGGATACCATTTTCTTACCAGCAGCAGCTGGGGACAGCAGTACTACTGTTACCACTAGTGTGAGCTGGACAGCTGCCGAAGAGGCGGACTGGCTGGTACTTGAGAATACGAGCGGTACGGATAGCGGCCCGCTGGGATTTACCTACCAGGAGAATACGGAAACTACTGCCAGGACCGCCATAGTAACGGTACAAGCGGAAGGAGCCAGCAGGACTTTGACGCTAATTCAGGTAGGGAGAGATGAAATACCTCCCTTATTATCAGCTTCCCCTTCTACCTTTACGCTGGGACAGGAAGCCGTAGATACAGTTGCTTGGGTTATAGCTAATGTGAACTGGACAGCTACTCCAGATGCTGATTGGATCTCAGTAGTTACTGAATCCGGGAATGGGAATGATAGCTTATATTTCTCCCTTACTGCTAATGGTACAGGTAATACACGAAACGGGACTATTCTCCTAGAAGATGGAGAGGGAACTACGGCTAGCATTAGTATTTCTCAAGTAGGAATATCCTTACCTACTGACCCGGTATTAACCATTACCCAACCTGAAGATAGCAGTGAGGTAAGCCTACCTTTCTCTGTATATTATGAGTTAGAGAACGGAGTAATAGCCCCAGACTCCTTTTACATCCAATATACCATAGATGATTCTCTCTCTGGAACTTGGAATAAGGCTGACTCCATAACATTCTTAAATCTGGAAGAAGGATTCCGGAAAATAACCCTGAGACTAGGGCTACCCGGAGGGCAGCTGATAAATGTGGCTGACTCCGTAGTAGTAAATGTGGTATTTCCACCCTATTTGAATGTCTTTCCAGATACCCTAAGGGTGGGGGCTGAGGCAAGTACCCAACCTATCAATATCCAGGCTAATCAGCCTTGGACAGTATCAGAGGATCTAAGCTGGGTTATTCCTGAATTAATCTCAGGGAATAATGCCACAGCATTAGATATTATCGTAACAGAAAATCCTGACACTATTTCCCGAACAGGCCTGATCTATATTCAGTCAGGGATTTTTGAGGATACGGTAGTCATTATACAGGATAAGTTGGTTCCTCCTACCTGTGTAAGCCCAAATAGGCTAGAACTTGCCTTCTTAACAGACACTTCAGCCATATTGAGTTGGAATGAAGTAGCAGCAGCAGACTATTACGTGCTGAGGTACCAGAATGAGAATGAAGGCTTATGGATAGAGGTAGATTCGGTAGTTGGGACTTCCGTTAACATCAGTAGCCTGTTACCTGAAACACCTTACAGGGTTGAAATCAGGTCTATCTGCACCTTTGGTGAAGATGGATGGTCTGAAAGTCTGCGCTTTGTAACCTATGCTGCTAATGCGCCATTCTGCCCTTCAGTTTTAGGCTTGAGTGATGAAGTATTATCAGATTCTTCTGTACTGCTTTCATGGAATTCCTCCCCTTCATTTGTGGACTTCACGCTAAGGGTGAGAGCTATAGAGACTGAAAGTTGGGACATAATTCCCTCTACCTTCCAGGACAGTAGTTGGATCTTGATGGGACTGGACCCTAAACTAAGTTATGAATGGCAGGTAAAGGGAATCTGTGAAGAAGACTCCGCTCTTTGGTCTGCCAGTAGCTCCTTTACTACAGGTACCTTATTCCCTTCTTGTCAGGCTGTTACTGGGATAGATATCGTAAATGTAACTGACTCTACCGCGCTTATCAGGTGGAATCCCATAGCAAGTTCAGAAGGCTACCTGCTGAGCTGGCAAATTCTTTCAGGCTCTAGTATTTCTATTTCCGATACCCTGACAGATGCTGAGTATCTCATAGAATTTCTTTTTCCTGATACCTCATACGAATTTAGTATAGTTAATATATGTTCTTCCGGAGAAGAAGTATCCTCAGATACCATCGCCTTCCAAACTACCAGCGGTGGGGTAATCCCTACAGAAACGGTATTTACCCGTTTCGCCTTAAAGCAAAATGGGCCTGCTGTCCAAATTGACTGGGGAGTTCAGGAAGGGCTGGTAGGAAAATCTTGGTTTAGCGTAGAGAGAAGCTTTGAAGGACAGTTTTTTGAGCGGATAGCCAGGGTAGAAGTGGCAGATTTCATAGAAGGAGATTCCACTGCTTACCTTTTCTTTGATGATAGAGTTCCCTTTGATGAATGGATCTATTACCGGGTAAGATTAATATTTAATAGCGGACAGTATAGTATTACCCAAACCAGAAGGGTAATGGTTGAAAAACCGGACATAGAGGCATGGATTTATCCTAATCCTACCAGGAACTCAACTCAGTTAAGCGTATTATCTCCTGGAGAAGTAACCCTGACCATTTCTCTCTATTCTCATCTTGGAAATGAGATCTTCAAGCGCGATTTACCTGTAGGAGCAGGATGGGTGAAAAAAGAGATAGACTTAACGGGACTTAGGCCAGGGATGTATTACCTGACAGTGTATGATCCTAATCCTAACCCGTATATACGCCAGTCTAAGTCCATGATTTTAATGATCCATTAAGGTAAACAGATGTAAGCCTGAGAATCAAAATCCTTATCTACGCTGTAGGTAGGGATTTTAAGCTTTTTTTCAGTATGTGATATGGGTTACAGAAACCTTAGGCCCTAGATATTAGTTTTACCCTATATTGTATAAAAGAATGGAAACTTAGACTCTCCTACTACGCTACTACAAATTACTCACATGAACGCAAAGAAGAAGAAACGTACTGAGATAGGTATTTCTGAACTATATAGTAAAGAGCCAGAGCAGGCAGACCAGCTATTATGGGGGAGACAGGCAGATCCAATCACCAGGCGAGGGTTCCTACAGAAAGGAGGGCTAATGTTGATGGGCAGTGTGCTAGGAGGCAAAATTGTTTTTGCTGATCATATGCCTGGGGGCTTAATTCCTATTGGACTCTTTGAGCAAGATGATACGCCTATTCCAGGCAAGCATCCAGATCTGGTAGTTCTAAATGATAGGCCGGTTAATGCAGAAACGCCAGCCCATCTATTAAATGAATCCCTTACACCTGCTGATGTACTATTTGTGAGAAATAATGGCATTCCTCCAGTGGAAGTAAAGGTAGATGAATGGACCCTTACTATAGAAGGAGAATCTGCCTTGTCTACTAAAACATATACCCTCCAGGAACTAAAAAATACCTTTAAGCACTACACCTACCAGCTAACGCTAGAATGTGGGGGAAATGGCCGCTCTGAGTTTAATCCCCCCGCTAAGGGTAACCAGTGGACTACGGGTGCCGTAGGATGTCCGAGTTGGACGGGTGTCAGGTTAAAAGATGTTCTGAATGCAGTAGGAGTGAAGTCGGATGCTGTCTACATTGGATATTACGGAAATGATAGACATGTAAGTGGGGATCCTGATAAGGTGGTGATTTCCAGAGGAGTTCCCATAGGTAAAGCCATGGAAGAGGAGTCCCTGATCGCATGGGGCATGAACGGACAAGATCTCCCCGCGATGAATGGATATCCCTTACGGCTGGTATTCGGAGGATGGCCAGCTTCTACTTCAGGGAAGTGGCTCACTAAGATCGTAGTTAGGAATAAGGAGCATGATGGCCCTAAGATGGGTGGAATGTCCTACCGCGTACCCTGTAAGCCCGTACCTCCAGGGGCCAAAGTTACTGAAGATGAAATGTGTATCATAGAGTCCATGCCCGTTAAATCTTTAGTTACCTATCCTAAGTCTGGGGGGCTGCTGAAAGCGGGAAGATCTCTTGCCGTCAAAGGCAAAGCATGGGCAGGTGATTTGTCTGTCCGTGAGGTACATGTTTCCATAGATTTTGGGGCAAGTTGGCAAAAAGCCACTCTCTCCCAAGCAGTAAACCGTTTGGCTTGGCAAAGCTGGGAAGCTACCCTTAGCTTTCCTGAAAAAGGATACTATGAGGTTTGGGCACGGGCTACAGATAGTCAAGGAAATATGCAGCCTATGATAGTACCAGGATGGAATCCCAAGGGATATTTGAATAATGCCTGCCATAGAATAGCCATAAAAATTGTGTAAGACATGCTAAGAATAGAATGGAAGTTTCTGATACTTTTACTGGTTAGCATGGCTGTCTACTCTTCATGTGTAGGAGAAAAAGAGCCTGAAGATGAGGGAGAAAAAACTGTTCAGTTAGAAGCTCAGTTAATAGAAGAAGGAGTGCACATAGCTACTGGTTTTAAGGCAGAAGGAGACTATAAACTTGTTATCGCTAACTGTACTTCTTGCCATTCTAGCCAGCTTGTTACCCAGAATAGAGCTACTAAAGAAGGATGGGAAGACATGATAGCCTGGATGCAGAAAACGCAGAAACTGTGGGACCTGGGAGAGAACCATGATAAGATAGTCACCTACCTGGCTACTTATTATGGACCTGAAAAAAAGGGGAGAAGAACGCCCCTACTTGTAGAAGAATGGTATGCTATAGAGTAATGGGTGAGTATTTACGAAAAGAAACATGCAAAAATATATAGAGGTATTTCTGAATGGGTATAAAGGGTATGCAGACTATCTTTGGAGGGAGATTACTTTCCAGGTCCAACCACTATGGCATAACTACTTTTGGATGCTGATTTTAGTATCTACCTTATTTTTTGGACTGGAACTCATGAGGCCATGGAGAAAGGAGCAGGCACGTTTTAGGAAGGACTTCTGGCTGGACTTTTTCTATATGTTTTTTAATTTCTCCATTTTTTCTCTCATCATTTATAACGCCTCTTCTGACTTAGTAGTTAATCTTTTTAATGATGGAATCAGGTCCCTAACAGGGGTAGATATTCAGGCATCTAATCCCATGAGAAACTGGCCGTTATGGGCTATCTTATTGACAGGTTTTGTGGTAAGGGATTTCATTCAGTGGTGGGTTCATAGACTGCTGCACCGCTCTGCCTTCTTGTGGGAGTTTCACAAGGTTCATCATTCAGTTGCTCAGATGGGGTTTGCGGCACATTTACGCTATCACTGGATGGAGAACGTGGTATACAGGACCCTTGAGTATATTCCGCTTGCCCTGCTGGGAATAGGACTATATGATTTTTTCCTTATCCATATTTTTACCCTTGCTTGGGGACATTATAACCATGCTAATCTGAAGGTAAATGGAAAAATCACAGGGGCTATTGTGATGGGACTGCTAGGCCTATTAGTGGCAGGTACAGGTACAGAATTAGGCGTGGGGCCCGTAGTAGGGATAACCGTTCTAAGTGCTGGAATAGGGGCATGGCTCCTTGGGCCGTACATGCTCATCATTTTTAATAGCCCGGATATGCATATCTGGCACCATGCCCATGACCTGCCTGAAGAAAGAAGAACAGGGGTTAATTTTGGCCTCACTCTGGCTATTTGGGACTACCTCTGGAAGACGAACTATCTCCCCCATGATGGGCGGGATATTAAGTTAGGTTTCCCTGGGGTAGAAGAATTTCCTGATACGTTTATGTCTCAAACTACCCATGGATTTGGAAAAACTAAGTAAGGAGGTCTTTCCCAAAGAGAAGTATCCATCTGTGTGAATGATCTCTTTACATAGTAAGCAATCTACAGTAATTTTTTCCTATCCTATCATTCAGGTAAATAAAATGTATAGAGAACGGTTACTATCCTCCTATTCTGTCCATAAAAAGAAAAGTGATACCTCTTTCCACTAATATCACCTAACCTCCAGGTGTAAGATTCTCCTCACGTAAATATAGTGAGAACCTAATAGTTCCATCAGCCATGTATCAGGAGAAGCTTGTATTCTCCTCAGGATACGTACGTTCAAGACCCTAAAGTTACTTGCGGAATGTTATCTGCCATCCTTATTGATCATAATCCTGGGTTCATCACGGGATTTACTGACCAACTCGCCCTGTACTGTCCCCATTTGCTCATTAAGGGTACAGCCTCTTCTTTACCTGAAGCCCAACCGCTTATTCAGGAGGAAACGCCAGATCTTATGTTTGTGGAATATAGTTCTGACAAAAAAAGGACTCTTCCATATGGAAACTGGACCTCTACCGGAGTCCCCACCATAGCGCTTACACAGAGAGATAAGTGTGCCCTGGAAGCCATAAGAATGGGAATGACCTCTTTCTTGAGAAAACCTGTCATTCCTGAAGATCTTATTGCAGCTGTGGGGGTAGCTTATAAAATGGTACTTGCCACCAAGGAATATATACAGGGAACCCAACTCATACACGAAACGCCCCATACGCCTTCCAGCCAGCTGATAGGAATACCTACCATGAAAGGATATGATTACCTAAAAGTAGATGAGATTATCAGGTGTGAGGGTTTGCAGAAATGTACGAGAG
>JBCCLI010000014.1:0-35635 GCA_039026975.1 Bacteroidota bacterium
GAGAATTTCTCCCTGAGCTGGCGGGATATCATCCTGATCTTAGGGGGCCTATTCTTAATGGTGAAGACCATCATGGAAATGCATGAAAAACTGGAGGAGCATGAGCAGGAAGGGCCTCCCAAAGTGGCCAAAAGTTTTATGGGGGTTATTCTCCAGATCATAGTCCTAGATGTCATCTTCTCTTTTGACTCTATACTCACAGCTGTAGGGCTGGCTAAACATGTAGAAGTAATGATAGTGGCTGTTGTCATAGCTCTTGTCATCATGATTTTCGCGGCAGGACCCATCAGTAATTTCATTAATGCACGTCCTACCATGAAAATGCTTGCCCTCTCCTTTCTTCTCCTCATAGGCTTCATGTTAGTAGCTGAAGGATTTGAGCAGCACGTAAACAAAGGCTATATCTATTTTGCCATGGCTTTCGCCTTTGTAGTAGAACTGCTGAATAGCAGGCTCAGAGGGGGAGATAAAAAGGCCGAGGTGGACTCCTGATAGGTATTAATGATTGAATGCGTCAGTTTTAAATGAGAGAATGATGGTTTCTATAAGGCTTTGGGCGAAAAATGTTTCGTCCTTACTACTTTTACACATTCAGCCATTCAGCCATTAGGAGACGCTCGGAATAGCTGTTAGGGTCATGGTGGTAGTATAAGTTCCGGGTTGGATATTCTGATCTAGTAATATGGGAACTCCCTGCCTCTCTAAATGGTCCCTCCATCCTATATAAAATTCAATATAATAGCGGTTTTCCTCAAACTGACCTGCATTACCATTTGGACCGGGCTCTATGATGGCTTTAGGGGTAGTTGAGGCTACATAAATACCTGTTTTGTAATGTGTATCAAAAGATTTTCCATTTAGTTGTACGATGTCTTGAGTCAGGGGATTCCACCTACTTCCCTGCGTAGCATTCACATCTTCTTCAGTTAAGATATGAAAGGTTAAGTTTCTGATATCTAATGTGTTCCCATATGCGCTGGAAAAGGCAGTGCAAGAAAATTCTACTGTAAAACTAGTGGAAGAAGAAACCTCAAATCCAGTTTTTTTAGAATAAGAAGACACACGTTTTCCTTTCTCATAGTGCGTAATAGTACTAAAGGAAGAGTTTACAGAGGTATTCCCTATCACACGCAGTTCTATACTTTGCGCAAAATTTGCAGAAATAATAATCTCATCTGACTGAGGAAAAGCAGAAATATAGAAAGCTAGAAGGGAGATCGTTAGTATGTATTTACTCACATAATAAATATGAATATTCTCCTACCGCCTAACTAATGAATTCTTTCTTTACTATTACGCCACAAAATCCCCTATTAGGCTATATAAGAGATAAAAAAGCCTCGGATACAGTAGCTCCGAGGCACATATCTTTTGGTTACTACTCACCTAAAATCTTTTATAATACTCAGTTATATATCCTGTAACCTGATCATAAATAGGTCTGGTAAACTCTACAAACAAATCCTGTGGAAGGGGGTCCGCTAGCGGCTTACGTCTTTGCATGAACTCCTTATCTTCTTCAAACAAGGCGCGCTTATCTCCATTATAGAATCCCCACTTATCATAGTAGACAAAGGTACCTGGAAATTTCTTTTGAGAAATGACAGCCTTAGACCTTGCATCCAGGATTTGGAGATCTAATAACCCACTGGAGGCTATTTCTTTCTGAAAACAGTGTACTTCTGCTTTTACCGTACCGTAAGCATTGATGGTAGAATCTCCTACCTCCACAGTCCCAGTGATGACACTGTCTCTGACTCGTTCTCTGACGGTTTCCTTCACATAGGCCTGTCCCACCACAAAGTCATCAAAGGCCATTCTAAGGACATGATCTGGATTACGGGAACGGGCATTATTTTGGCCGGGAAGCATAAAGGCTACAAAGGGGCTGCCTGTCCTGTTAGCTACAAACTCAGCAATATTATTTTGGAAAAACTCTGTAGTCAGCTTAAAGGTTCTTGACTGCATAGGGATGGGCTCTATCCTTACCCATACTGTAGCCAGGTCCTGGGCTTCAAACATGAGGGTACGCGCGTCCTTGAAACCAGGCTTGCGGTCATCTACCCACTTAAAATGGGTATAGGCCTGCTTGGCTTCTTCTCTCCCTTCTGTATCCAGTAGGGTACTCCCTATCTGATACCTGGCTTCCACGGCTTTTCTGAGGGCCAGCTCGTAATCATTGCTGAAATTTTGGACATCTGGTAGGGCTTGCTTGGCAGCCGGAGAACGCTGTACCTCATCATAAATTTGGTTAAGGGCACCATATCTGCCCATTACCTGTTCCCACTTAAAGGGGTCAGAGCTATTCTTGAACTGAGCTACTTGATCCTGGTAGTACCCTAAGAGTGAAGGATATGCCAGCTTTAGTGTCTGGATGGCTTTCTTATTAGAAGGTGCCTTTCTCAGGCGATTCACTGCATTATTTACAGATTTTTCATAGTCTCCCTTTTGGTAGGCTTTTTTGCCAGAAGAGCAGCTAGCAAGAATGAGACAGCACAGGGATAATAATAGTAAATAGTGTTTCATGGCTTAGTGACTAATATATTATTCAGGGTAGATGTATATTTTTTATACAAGGACTTAGGTATTTCTGTTTCCGCTTAGTAAGGCTGGCGTATCATCTGTGCCAGCTAAACAGAAAAGCGTGGTTTATCAACTATCATGTTAGTATTTGTCAAATTACAAATAAGTTTCCAGCACCTTCCAGCAAAGCTGATATGTCTGGTCCCAGGAAAACTTTTCTCGCTGCTTTCTTCCCTCCTGTATACATGCCTGCTTACGTGCTGAGTCTTGGAAAATACTAATCATGGCCCGGCTGATTTCGTGTGTATCCGTAGGAGAAACCAGCACAGCCGCTTTACCTGCTATTTCCGGTATAGAGGATACTTCACTCGCTACTATAGGCGTTTCTGCATACATAGCCTCTAGTAACGGAATCCCAAACCCCTCAAAAACAGGTATATATACTAAGCCCTCAGAAGCCCCATAAATTTTCCCTAATTCCTGATCAGAAACAAATCCCGTAAAAATTACTGACTCCTTGTGTTTCATATGCTCATAGACACTCAAAGCTTCTTCATATTTCCATCCCTTTCTTCCCACTAAGAGGAGCTTCACATGCAGGTCTACTTGCTCGCAAAAAGCATCAAAGGCTTTCAGCACAGAAGTAATATTCTTACGGGGATGGATAGCCCCCACCATATGAAAGTAGGGAGCCCCACCAGTGTAGGTAGCTCTGACCTGTTTTTTCTCAGCATCAGAAATAGGAGAAAAGGTAGCACTAGCGCCATTATATACCACAGACAGCTTATCTGGTGCCAGCCCATAGGTTTTTATGATATCTTCTTTTGAGAATTCAGATACTGTGCATATATGGGCAGCTTTTTCCGCATATACGGGAGAATACTTCCTACAGTAATTGGCAGCCCATTTACCTATGTATTGGGGAAAATGTTCATAGGCAAGGTCATGGAATACGGGAACCATGGGTGTACGCTTCAAGGCAGGCAGATAGAACTCAGGAGAAAAGAAGAGATCTACTTCATTTCTCTTTGCCCAGAGTGGAATCATCCCATGAAACCAGGCATGCCAAAGGAGAGGATGCCGGGCCTGGGGCGGTAACACCACTGCCCGTACATTATCAGCAGGAATAAAGCGCGGATCATACTGCCGATCAAACAAGAATGAAAACCGGATATCAGGATGCTGCCGGGCCATACGTGACACCACCTCATAGGTAAAGCGTGGAATCCCTTCCATCTTTTCTCCTATAAGCAAGCGGGTATTAACGGCTATGTGTTTCATGAAGCCTAACAGCTAACAATGCTGGCAAACTTAGCATTTTCTAATCTCAAATCAGTTGGGGAGAATTTTACACTGGGTAAACAGGACTTCATCCAGTTCAAGCATGGAGGCAAGAATCAGCTGGGAATAGTTCTGGGAAGAATTACTGAAGTTCCTGTATTCCGTCTGCCAAAGGTCTAAAATTAGCTGCTTCCCAGCCTGGGGTGCTTTCATTTTTCTGATGGCTCCTCTCACATTTCGCCAGCCTGCGTGGTATACGTGAAGGACTAAGAGCTTGAACCATATCTCATTTTCATTAAACGTAATATTCTCTTTCTCAAGAATTTCTCGAGTATGAGGAATACAGGTTCTTTTCAGAAAACGAGCCGCTGCTTTGGCCGACTTTTGAAAGTCTGTACGTTCATCTGTGTGTTTATTCACGGTTAGGCCTAACTCCCTGGCTACTCCTTTCATTAGTTGGAAAGCACCTTGGGCACCTGCTATGGAGGTCCTGGACCGTCCAGGACTTTCTATAAGCAGAATAGCCTGAGCATACCAGGGGTCTACCTCCTCCTCCCTAAATACCGGAAGGGCACTACTAATATCTGGAATGACTTCCCTGAATCTGTAGAAATGGTTTTGGCCGGAGGTAACATAAATTTCATCCTCTTTCTCCAAGCTAAAAAACTGCCTGATGCTGTCTTTGTAGGCTTTTTTGCTCTTTTTCCGCATATTCCACCACTCACGGGTAGGAATTTCTCCTATGATCTCTCGGTTTTTAGCAATATTAATGAGGGAAGTATCTGGAGAAACGTACATGGCTCTCCGCCAAAAAGTAGGTTGGTTTAAGGTGTCCCAGCCCTGCTCATATAGCTGGTTTTCTCTAATAACTTCATAAATATGGGTATCCTTAGGGATACTCACTTTGATCAATGAAGGCGTTTCCAGCCAGGGCTGTACCTCCTGCATGGTAGGAGCACTTGACAAGAAGGCCTTGTCCTCCACCACAAAAATATTAGCATAGTAGGTAGAGGCGAACACATACATAATGAGACCACCTACTAGCAGACTCTGGAGCACAGTACCTAAAAATCCTGGACGTTTCATGAAAATGTATACAACTGGTTAGACTGTATATAGATTACTCGCAGATCACAACTTGAATATAGGATATGAGCGGCTGAAAAGATAACGCAATCCAGGTCCTAATTAATCTTTTCTACAGACTTTTTAGATAAGCGATAAGGGCCTGCCTATTCTGATGACTGAGGGTATCTCCATAAGTATGCCCCTGGTTACTGAAGCCCGGCAGGGTAGTATCATAGGTATATCTTCCTTTTCCGGATTTTCTAGCTTCGTAAGCCCAGCCTACTTTTTCCATATCATATTGCCCCTCCTCAAAGGATCTATGCCAGTAGGTAGGACGAGCTGAACTATTTAATAAGCTTTCCAGATCAGGAACAGATCCATTATGCAGAAAGGGCGCGGTAGCCCAGATGCCATCCAGCGGGGGAGCTATATATCCAAAGGAAGGCTTACCTGTAGCTTTAGGCTCAGTAGTGGCAAACCAGCTGTTATTTAGCCACTCATTCAGGGGCGTATGTAACGCATACCATGCGTAAAGGGAGTCTGTCCCTATCTCTTTTATAGGGATAATTTTATTTGGATAGGTTTCCCTTCCCTCGTACTTCCCATGGCACTTACTACAATTTTGCCCAAAGATATTTCTCCCTTTAGCTACCATATCAGGGTCTAGCGGATATGGATAGGCAGGGGGCTCCAGGGTTTGTATCCAGGCAATAGCATCCTTGAAATTATGCTGGATCACTCTTGCATCTGAACTATCATTTACCCCTAGCAGACATGCTTGTATCAGAAGCTTAGACCAGTCTCCCCTCCCTACTCCGTTATAGTAAAGCACTTTCTTTTTTTTCAGGTTCCATAGAGGAGGGACGTCCGTCCCTAGTCCTATATCTGGCAACTGGAAATTAGCTGTTTTCTTAGCACGTAAATCCTTCGAATTCCGGTAGGCGACTAAGGCTTCTTCTAACCTAAAAGCAGGATTAACGCCGGGGTTATCCATTACTATGGCAGGTGCTATGATCTTAAAGAATTCTCCTTGTTCTTCATAACTCTTCCATTCCTGAGAATTTTTCCCATACTTCCTTTTTAAGATCCAGTTTAGCAAACTAAATCTGGCCTTCATATTCCTGGTATAATCACTGAAGGCGTTTCCCAGCCCCAGTACCACTTCCCCATTTATGGTAGAAGCGTGGCAGGAAAAACAGTTACCGTTAACTACATAATAGCCTTGTTCTTTTTCAAAAGCAGTAAAATTGTAGGGAATGACTTTATTCTTCCCCTCCCTTTTCATCACAGTATCCTCTTCAGCTTTGAAAAACTTAATAAACTGATCATACGGGATCCCATTACCTATATAGTTTCCGGAGAATAAGTATTCCTTTCCTTTCTCTGGATCTCCCTCATAGTGAGAATAATCTTCCATGACACGATAAACTCCAGCCGGATTCTCTCCTACCTCCCACAGAGAAGCCTTCTGGCTGCAGGCCGCCAATATCAATAATGCTGACACCAGACATACTGTGCTTAGGTACTTAGAAACCATGGACGTCATATTCTCCATTTTGTATTTATCCAGACCTCTTTTCAAGCAAAAGGTTTTTTTAGAATCTGGATTTCAAGAGAATTACCATCAAAACCTACCCTTTGAAGGTGTATACTAGCCTTAGCGTGATGGAAATATTGTGAGCATGACTCCTGATCACACATTCATCTTTCTCCCTCTGGTTGGGTATTCTCTTCTAATGGTAAGGCCTAATTTCTTACTATCTAAGACCCACGACTCAGCTTACTTAATACGGGCTAGTGGACTAAAAATGTAGGGGGAAGGGTGTGCATACAGGGGCTAATTCAAATTTTTTCTAACCTCAGCGGCTCCAAATTCGTTTTCATTGAAAACATTCTATTATGACCAGACAAAAAAGCACCTATCTTCTTCTATTACTGCTAGGGTTTTCCTTCCTGAGTATTCCACAGGTTTTTTCCCAAGATGGATCTGTGGGAAAATGGTGGAACCCTGAAAAAGACGGGATTGTTACTATCTACAAAAAGGGGGATAAGTATTATGGGAAGATTTCCTGGGCTAAAAACCCTCGTAAGGATACTAAAAATCCGGATACTTCTTTAAGAAGCCGAGATGTAGTAGGATCAGATATCTTCACTAACTTTAGCTGGGACGCCGGAGAAAAAGAATGGATAGACGGAGAAGTATATGATCCTAAAAATGGGAAGTCCTATTCCTGTTATATGTGGCTAGAGAAAAATAATCCTAATAAACTCCACGTAAGAGGATACGTCATGGGAATGACCTTCCTTGGAAGAACTGAGATCTTCACTAAAGTGGAGGAGTAAATTCAACTCTCAAAATGGTATACTATGGTCTCCTCATAGATTTCTCCTGCTGCTAATAAGGTGGAAGGAAAATGAGGGATATTAGGGCTATCTGGGAAATGTTGTGGTTCCAGGCAAATAGCTCCATAGGTTAGCATGGGCTTATTTGAGCTATCTCTGAAGGCCTCCGCCATCCCGTTAGCCGTGAATACTTGCAGTCCGGGTTGGGTGGTATAGGTGCTTAAGGCCCTTCCTGACTCTGGCTCTTCTAGCCTAGCTGCTAGCATTAGGCCTTCCTTTTCTCTGTCCAGAACATAGTTATGGTCATAGCCGCCAGCTAGGGTGATGAGTGGATGGTCTGCCGCTATGTCCTCTCCTACCCGCTTAGGGATAGTGAAGTCCAGTGGGGTTTCTATAATGGATACCAACTCACCCGTTGGGACTAAGTCATTATCTACGGCTGTAATCTGATGTGCATTTAACTGAAGAATATGGTCGCACACATCCCGCTTTAGGTTACCACAGAGGTTGAAGTACGCATGATGGGTCATGTTTACATGCGTATCCGCATCTGACACAGCAGAAAACGTAATCACCAGTTCCGACTTTTCTGTCAATTCAAAGCTCACACTGGTATCCAGATTCCCTGGATACCCCCCTTCAGTAGCGGGAGAAGGGTAGGTTAATATGAGCTTTTCTCCTTCTATTCTCCCTGTCCACAGTCTGGTATGGAACCCTTTTTTTCCCCCATGTAGATGGTGTGCACCCAGGTTTGTATCCAGCTGATAGGTTTTCCCGTGAAGCTGGAATTGGCCATTTCTAATTCTGTTTCCAAAACGTCCTATGGTAGAGCCAAGAAAAGGATGATCATTTAGGTAATCCTCCGGGTTAGGTAGACCTAGGACCACATTCTCTATGTTCCCTTCCCTGTCTGGCATATGCAGGGACATGAGCGTAGCCCCCAGATTGAGGATGGTAGCTTCTATTCCTGAGGAGTTGGTCAGGCGAAAACGAACAAGATGGTCAGTGAGAGATTCTTGGGTGATCATAAAAAAAGGGGGAGCCTAAGGCTCCCCTGATGATTGAAAATTGCTGATGTGTTACCAAAAAACTGTGTATAGAACTACCAGGATCAACACAATTCCGATAGAACCTATATTGAAAGCCTGATCTGTCTTGAAAGTATTTCTATCTATTTCTATTCTCTTATCGTCATCCTTCAATGGTCTGAAAAGATTAATTACAGATAATAAAAATAGGCCTGCAATAGCATGTACATTCAATTTTCTCAATGCATCATGGTAAGTAAGACCATACTGACCTAATACGAGATCAAGGATGATAAGACCTCCCATAACGCCTAAAGCAATGTAAATACTGCTGGTGAATCGAACTTTTAGTCCTTGAGTAGCTATAGATGAAACCAGTATCATGACTAGAGATAGGGTCAGGAATACTATACCCATTCTATCAAGGAAAGGTAATTCAGGAATAAGAAGCTTGATTCCAAATGATAAGGGAAGGGTTAATATAGCTACCCAGAAAGCGGCATTTGCTGTTGCCTTCTTCCAGAACAGCCCAAACATGAAGATGACAAATACTCCCGGGCTCACCAGACCAGTAAACTCTTGAATGAACTGGAATGCCTGCCCAAAATTCTCAAGGGCAGGTGCTACTATTATAGCTATCACCAAAGAAACTGCGGCTACAATTCTCCCTACTGTTACTAGTTGCGTTTCAGAAGCATTCTTGTTCATGAAATTTCTGTACAGGTCCATGGTGAAAATGGTGGCTGTACTATTGATCATAGAGCTGAGAGAAGATACGATAGCCGCTATGAGGGCTGCAAAGGCAAGCCCTTTTAAGCCTGAAGGAACAAACTTAGTCAGTAAGGCGGGGTATGCCTTATCTGGTACTACTACTCCATCTACGGCCATATCCAGGAAAACACCGTCTTTCATCAGAATGAAAGCGGCTATACCGGGAATAACCACAATTAAGGGCATGAACAGCTTCAAGTATCCAGCAAATACAATCCCTTTCTGGGCTTCTGCCAAACTTTTCCCTGCCAAGGCTCTCTGGGTGATATACTGGTTAAACCCCCAATAATAGAGGTTGGTAATCCACATCCCACCCACCAGGACAGTTATTCCGGGAAGGTCTATGTAGGCATCTTTGGTCTTTTCGCCTTCCACCACCATGCTTCCCTTCTCAAAGATCATATCAAACTTTTCCGGTGCTCTGGCTAATAATTCTTGTAATCCTCCCAAGAAACCAGCATCTCCTCCTACTGCCTGCACGGCCAGGTAAGTAGTAATCAAGCCTCCACCTATTAGGAAAATCACCTGCACTACATCCGTCCAGGCCACTGCTTTCAGCCCTCCATAAATACTGTATAATGCAGAAAAGAGGGCTAGTCCCACAATGGCATAAAAGAAGTCTATGCCCATAATGGTTTCCATGGCTATAGCTCCCAAATAGAGGACAGAGGTAAGGTTGACAAATACATATACTAAGAGCCAGAAAATAGCTAATATGGTTCTCACTCTCCCATCATACCGCAAATCCAGGAACTGCGGCATGGTGTAAATCTCTTTCTTTATAAATACAGGAAGGAAGAACTTTCCTACAATCAATAAAGTAGCCGCCGCCATCCACTCATAGGTAGCTATGCCTAATCCAAGGACATAGCCAGATCCTGACATGGCTACTACCTGTTCAGCAGAAATATTAGAAGCTATGAGAGAAGATCCTATGGCCCACCAGGGGAGCGCCTTACTGGCTAGAAAGTAATCTGAGGAGGTTTTTTTCTTCCCTTTTTTCTCTCGGGAGACATATAAACCCATCCCTACGATTAGACAACAGTAGCCTATAAAGACACTGAGGTCAAGCGTATCAAAATTCATAGTGCTTAGTAGTTAATGTAATGGTCGCAAATGGTTTTAGTCTATCTATAAGAGAATCAAACTACTAAGTTTTACTACAACCCCATAATTTATAGGGTGTAATTCCCTTATTTTACCTGTGTCCAGCCATCTCTGGTTTAGCTTTTTAGCCTTATGCAAACTGCATAGAAGTGATTACTTGATGGTACCAAATATCTCAATGTTAGCATAATAGTGTAGGCCTAGCATGGATGGTCTGCCTCAGCTGAGGTGTGATTTCATGGGTACATACATATGCCCCTGTATTGGGAGGCTTATTTCTCAACGTCAATACGTCTGCCTCTTTTCCTTTGACAAATAGGCGCTTTTCAAGCCATAATATTATATGGCACTAGCACTTGCTTGTTCCAAAAAGTAGACAAAAGCTCCCCTTCTGAAGAAAAATTTTCCAGGACAGGAATTAGGATACATATTCCTCCATATGTAGCCCTTTGTTGGCAGTCAATTAGTTAGTGCCTATCTTCGGATTTTAACCCATACTTCAGATCATTTATGGCTAATTACCTTTGGGGGATAGACCTTGGAGGCACTAAGATAGAGGCAGCAATCCTGGATGCAGACAATGCCTACGAGCCCGTGCTAAGAACAAGAATTCCCACAGAAGCGAAAGAAGGATATGAGCATATAGTCAGCCAGATAGCCAAACTGGTAGATATGTGTAGTGAGAAAATGGGATATAGACCCACCAAAATAGGGATAGGGACGCCAGGGGGTATAGATCCTATGACAGGAACCATGAAGAATAGTAATACAGTAGCATTATTAGGGAAGCCTCTCCATAAAGACTTGGAGGTAAAGCTTAGTATGCCTGTTAGCATGGCTAATGATGCCAACTGTTTTGCGCTGGCTGAGACGAGGATGGGTATAGTAGCAGAAAAATTTCCAGAGGCTGAGGTCGTATTTGGCGTCATCATGGGATCAGGTGTAGGGGGAGGCGTAGTCATTAATGGAAAAATCATTAATGGAAAGCATGGCATAGGAGGAGAATGGGGGCATAACTACCTGGATGAATCCGGAGGGCCTTGCTACTGTGGGTTGACAGGATGTGTAGAGAAAGTCATTTCAGGGGTGAACCTGGAAAAATATCATCAGGAGACCTATGGTGAATTTTTAAAGCTGAAAGAAATAGTAAAACGACATAAGGAAGGTACTGATCCTCAATCAACAGCCACAGTGAACCGGCTTATTCATTTCTTTGGGAAAGGCATATCAAGTGTGATCAATGTTTTAGACCCAGATGTCATCGTTCTGGGAGGAGGGGTAGGAAATGTAGACTTACTGTATACAGAAGGAGTAGAATCTGCCAAACAGTTTACCTTTAACCCATACCTTAATACTGCCTTTCTCAAGCCTAAATTGGGTGATAGTGCCGGTGTATTTGGGGCAGCCTTTTTAGTGGAATGAAAAAAGGACACAACCATTACAGTTGCGTCCTGAGCACCATTTGTCTGAGAAAGTCTAAAAGAACGATAAATCTACTATGGATATGTTAACGCCTTCTGAATATCAGGCTGAAAACAACTAATATGTTTTTGCAAGGGATCAAGAATAAGCAGGGAGGAATCAGTCAATAATAGGACTGGTATATTCCCGCACTTGAAAAAACTGGAAAGTAGTATTCTTTAACGGATTTACGGTTCTGGGAGCCTCTGCTGAGTCTGAAAAACGACCGACTGACTCATCTTCTACATTGGTAGAATTCTTAGGCTTAGAAGAGGAGAGATAGAGCTTTTCTAATGATGCTGACAAGGGGAATTGGGCTGCTTTAAGTGAAAGTTTTCGTTTCATTTCTGACGGTAATCCTACATTTCACATGCTCAAATAGCTGTTATTTTGGGGTAGAAAAAAGTAGGAAAGTGCTATCTATTAACAGCCTTTATTTGTCTTCAAACTATATCTCTTACATACACATCAGCCTACTCTTACATTTCTGTATTCCGAATATATTAGCCCCGTATATATTTTTTTCTCAAGTGATCAAGTAAGTAAATATTTCAGAATATGCGATTAATACATCCAGAGGTCGTTTTTAGCCTCTGTAAGCCTCCCCAGGTCTTAAGCTCAAGTACAAAATCAGCCAGCATATCTCCATTTTTATTTTTTCTCTTGTCCAAATTCAGGGGAATTAGGAATGATTCAGTATTTGTAGAATACTCATTTAGCAAATAATCTTACATATCCTGGAATGTACATAATAAAAAACGCACTACTTTTAGATTTAGCTGCATCTAGGAGAATCCTTACGAGAAAATGAGCCACTCCAAGAATTTCGGAATGACTCACCTCTGCATACTTATTTACAAGAGAGACCGGTAGCTATTACCTTACCTGCATGAGCTTTACCTGCTGGTGCGCCCCTACCTGGGTGCGGTAGTAGTAATTCCCGGCTGCCAGTCCATGGGCTTCAAAAGGGATTTCATGCTTCCCGCCACTGAGCCTTTTATGTAACACAGTAGCTATTTCCTGTCCCATACAGTCATATACTTTAATCTGAACTTCTGCTGCTCTATCCAGCTCCAGCGGAATAAGGGTACTTGCCCTAAAGGGATTGGGATAGTTCTGGGAAACACTCACTCCACTGTACAGCAGATCATCAGTAGAAGTAGGCAAACGCTTCACTATAGGAATATAGTCATAGGATTCTCCAAAGAGGACTCCTTTTACCTCCTCTTCTGAAGCCCCAAACCAGCCACTTAATACGGAACTGTAAACTGCCCTAAAGTCATACTGCATAGGCAGATTCTCTCTGGTCTCTACCTCATCAGGAATGATGGGATTCTCCCCAAATATCTGGGAATTTACCTGACTGCCGAACAAAAAGAGTGGAGCGGCTGTCCCATGGTCTGTCCCATAACTATCATTCGCTTTAATTCTCCTTCCAAACTCAGAGAAAGTCATTCCCAGCACTCTGTCTTCTAACCCAAATAATGTTAGGTCATCCTGGAAGGCGGAAATAGCTACAGATACCCTTTGGAGTAATTCCACATGTCTGCCTGCTGCTTCAGGAGACTGGCCTACCTGGACCTGGTTTGCATGGGTATCAAAGCCCCCCAGGTCTACTACGTATATTTTAGTCTTAAGGCCTCCAGCTATTAATCTTGCCACTATCCGCAACTCATTAGCTAGTGTGTTTCCTACCTGCGGATACTGCTCTGAAAGATTCGCGGGTGCCAATTGAGCTGCTGTCTGGATAGAAGTATTATACTTATTAGTCTGCTCAAAACTTTGGCGTAAGAAAGCTAGCTCATGTCCATAAGGGGTATCCGGTATATTTCCATCCTGCTCCAGGAGCGTCTGGGATCCGTTCAAATTAGCTAAGGCCATACTCATATTCACAGAAGGTCCCTGGCAAGTCTGGGAAACCTGATTTCCTATGGTAATGGCTAGCGGATCAGGAACCTCTTCATTTGGATAATCAGTAGGGAAGCCGGGGTAGTTATTATCTAAGTACCTACCCATCCAGCCAGTGGGATCAAACACATCTGAAGCAGTGGCTGAAGTCCAAATATCCGTAGAGCGGAAGTGGGAACCATTACTGTTAGGATAGCCTACACTCTGGATGATGGCTAGCTTTTCTGTATCATATAACTCTTTAAAGCCTGTCATAATAGGATGAAAGGCATTTTTACCTCCTATAAGCGTATTCTGAAGGGTATTCTCTGGTATGAGAATAGAGCCCCTTGCATTGGAAAGATTACTGTACTGGTCTAAGGGAATGAAGGTATTTAACCCATCATTTCCACCATTTAATCTTACCAACACGAGTACACGATCCTCAAAAGCAGCATTAGCCAATAGGGCATCTACGGCATTAGTCTTCCCAAATGCTCGTACAGCGGATCCTCCAAGGATCACAGGTACGGACAGAGATAGGGAAGCTGATCTGACAAAATCTCTACGCTTCATAAGAAAAGAATAGTTTGGGTGATAGGTGAGTAACTAGGATAAGTGAATCTCTGGGAGGGATACCATCGTTTGTACGAGCGCCCTCAGTCTATTTTCCACGGCCATTTTAGGCTCTGGATTTTCAGGATCTGTGATGTACAAAATATATTCTTCCGTCCATTCAAAATCTGGGAGACCAGGGATCAATACATCTTTGAGAAACACTAGCTGTTCATCTGTAATTCCGTTAGGGAAAAGTATATCTCCTATTTCACCTACTACTATATTAGGATCTACAGGATCACTTACCGCCTCTAACAGTCTGAATACATCTAGCTTTAGGACTTTCTTATTTTGGATTTTTTTCCCTTCAGCACTCGACATGAGGGTAGCGTAAAACTGCCTATTAGGAAGGGTAGCTGAGTTTACCCAAGCCTGATAATATACCGGTTCTTGATAGTACGCAGGCCAGCCTGCCACACTGGGAGGCTGTAAGTATTGCTGTTGTAGTTGGGTGGCTTCAGTATATAGATATAAGGCTATTCTGTATGCAAATCCATAATCTTCCTCTACGGTGGGCCGCTCAAATTCTAGCTTTCTCACCATAGATATGACATAGTCCAGGGGATTTTTAATCATACAACCTTTTCGAAGGGGATCATAAAAATGTTCACTGGAAAGGAGCGCTCGCATGACTGGCTTGATTTCAAACTGATTCTCGATCAGGAGCTGAACCATAGGCTCTATAACAAATGCTTCTGTGAACTCATCAATGATGTAGTAACAGAACCATCTGTAGAGCTTGCGGCAGATGTAGCGGGCAGTTTCTATCTGCCCAAAAATCATATCTATTAACGCCTTATACTCATCTTCTCCCTGGTTTTCAATGGTATGATAATCGAAGGCTGCTGAAAATTGCTTGGTGGTTTTATCATGTCGCCCATTTCTGTATTCACCGGCTGTTATGCCTTCTCCTGTTCCTCCGCCTGTAGGCTGCCATCCTGTCAATACTTTTGCTGCTTCACGGACATCTTCTTCCGTGTAGTTAGTGTAGTTTCCTTCCCCTATTTGGGGGCCTTTTCCTATGGTAAATAGCTCAAAGAGTTCTCGAGCGTAGTTCTCATTAGGTGCACCATTTCTATTCTGATTCCCATTCAAGTATACCAGCATAGCTGGGTTAACAGTAACCTCTTCTACCAAGGTTTTGAAGTTTCCAAGTCCATACTTCCTGAAGAGCTTCAGTAATTCATAAGAGAATCTCACATCTCCTGATGCTTGTAACTCAGTGGCAAAGTGGTTATGCCAGAATAACGTCATCTTTTCTCTTAGGGAAACCTCTTGGTTAACCATAAGCCCTACTGACCATGCCCTTAGAGAACGCCTCCTCGCCGCAGCTACATTAATGCCGCTACCATTATTTTGAGGAAGCGTTACCCAGGTGCTTCCCTGAGGGGCATTTATGTCCCTATTATAGTCGTAATAAATGGGGGGGCTGGGCTCTTCCCACTCCGCCAGTAATTTATCTATGGTAGCATCCAAGCCATCTGCCATAGCCTGCTCTATTTCTACCTTCCGGGCGCCAAAAAGGGACCTGTTTAATAGGTGGCGAGCTTCTGACCAGCCAAATTTACCTGTGTAGGCTTCAAGCCCTGTGCTAACTTGAGCTACCTGGGGTAGCTGTTGATTACGTAACTTGAATACAGGATCTACTTTGATACGGGAAGCGGGGGATGTATCGGCATTTTTAGCTTGAGGGCCACCCAATTTCAAAAATGATCTTCTGTCCATTTTGCCCTTTTGAAGTTTGCTGGCAGGAGCTGTTCGAAGATGTCATCTTATATGTAGGTCATACTGTATCACCCTATCTAACAACTCGACTACCTATACTGCGTTAGACTGAAGGTTGATATGTAAGTTTAATGATAAAATTAACATTTTATACCAAATATTATATATTACAGTTCTTGAATTATCAGTTTTTCTACCTCTACAGCTACCAGAAGGATATTTCATTCTCTCCGAGAGCAGTAAATCTACTGTAATATTTTTTACACTTAACGCAGCATTATTGAGATAAGATCATGTATAAACACATGATGTATTGAGGAGAAAACCAGATTCAACCCCTAAAATAAGATGGGATTCCCTTCCAGTTTTACAGCTAGAGAGAATCCCATCTAGAGAATCATTATACCTATTTTTATTACCTTGAGACCTACAGATCTAAGAAGCCTTTCTAGCAAGCTAATGATCCTACCTAACTTGCATCAGCTTGACCTGCTGATATGTATTTACCTGCATGCGGTAGTAATAATTCCCTGCAGCTAGTCCATGCCCTTCGAAAGGAATCTCATGCTTACCTATGCCCAACTTTTTATTTACCAAGGTGGCTATTTCTTGTCCCGTAGGATCATATACTTTGATTTGTACATCTGCTACCCTATCTAGCTCCAGGGGAATCCGTGTGCTACCCCTAAATGGATTAGGGTAATTCTGCGATAACCTTACTTCTTTTTTCAATTGATCATCTATGGAAGTAGAAATAGGAGAACGCTTCACTATGGGGATATAGGTATATTCTTCCCCGAAGAGTACCTCCTGTACTTGCTCCTCTGAAGCTCCAAACCAGCCTGAGAGTACGGAACTATAAATAGCTCTAAAGTCATACTGCATGGGGAGATTATCTCTTCCATTAGCATTATCAGGAATAAGGGGATTCTCTCCAAAAATCCGTGGATTTACCTGACTGCCAAAGACAAATAAAGGAGCAGCCGTTCCGTGGTCAGTTCCATAACTATCATTAGATATGATCCTCCTGCCAAACTCTGAGAAAGTCATTCCCAGTACTCTGTCTTCTATCCCAAACAGTGTTATGTCATCCTGGAAAGCAGTGATAGCCTGAGAAACACGACTAAGCAGGTCCACATGTCTTCCAGCCTCTTCAGGAGAACTCCCTTGCTGTACCTGGTTAGCGTGCGTATCAAATCCACCCAGATCCACTACATATATTTTAGTCTTTAGTCCTCCTGCTATTAGGCGTGCTACTATCCGTAATTCATTAGCTAACTTATTACCGTTACCCTGTGGATACAGCTCTGACAGATTTTCCGGTACTAGCTGTGCAGCTGTCTGGATAGAGGCATTATACTTATTGGTTTGCTCATAGCTTTGGCGTAAAAAGGATAACTCATGTCCATAAGGGGTATCAGGTGTATTTCCGTCCTGCTCCAGGAGGCTTTGTGATCCATTCAGGTTAGCTAAAGCCATACTCATATTCACGGAGGGTCCCTGGCAGGTCTGTGAAACCTGATTTCCTACAGTAATAGCCAGAGGATCTGGAAAATCTTCATTAGGATACCCATTAGGGAAGCCAGGGAAGTTATTATCTAAGTACCTACCCATCCAACCGGTGGGATCAAACACATCTGAGGCAGTGGCAGAAGTCCAAATATCTGTAGAACGGAAGTGAGAGCCATTACTTTTAGGATATCCCACACTCTGCAGAATGGCTAGCTTTTCTGTATCATACAGCTCTTTAAAGCCTGTCATGACGGGATGAAAGGCATTTTTATCTCCTATAAGGGTATTTTGAAGCTTATCTTCCGGGATCAGGATAGATCCTCTCGCTTTAGATAAGTTGCTGTATTGATCTATGGGAATAAAGGTGTTGAGTCCATCGTTTCCCCCATTTAATCTTACGAGTACCAGTACACGATCCTCGAAAGCGGCATTAGCCAGGAGGGCATCTACGGCATTACTTTTTCCGAAAGCCCGTATAGAAGTACCTCCTAAAATCATGGGAACTGACAGAGAAAGGGAAGCTGATCTGACAAAGTCTCTGCGCTTCATATTTTGTTAAAAGTAGTTAGTGTATGGGTAATGAATTAGGATAAGTGAATTTCAGGGAGAGAGACCATGGTTTGTATGAGTGCCCTCAGTCTATTTTCAACTGCCATCCTGGGTTCAGGATCTTCAGGATCTGTGAGGTACAATATATACTCCTCTGTCCACTCAAAGTCTGGAAGGCCAGGGATGAGCACATCTTTCAGAAAGATGAGCTGACTATCTGTAATTCCATTTGGAAACAGGACATCTGCGATTTCACTTACTACCAGATTAGGATCTGCAGGATCACTTACCTGTTCTAACAACTTAAAAACGTCTAGTTTCAAATAGTTTTGCTGATAGATTTTCTTCCCGTTGGCACTAGTAATAAGACTCGCGTAAAACTGTCTGTTAGGAAGGGTAGCAGAATTTACCCATGCTTGAGAATAAACGGGCTCCTGGTAGTACGCAGGCCAGCCAGCTACACTTGGAGGGGTTAAAAATGTCTGCTGTAACTTAGCAGCTTCAGCATAGAAATATCCCCAAAGTCTGTATGCATATGCGTAGTCTTCTACTGTAGGAACTTCAAACTCTAATTTCCTTGCCATAGAAATTACATAATCCATGGGACTCTTTATGATGCAGCCTCTCCTGAGCAGATCATAAAAATGTGCACTGGAAAGTAAGGCCCTTACCACAGGCTTTATCTCAAAGCTGTTAGCAATGAGTAACTGAACCATGGGTTCTATCACAAATACTTCTGTAGGTTCATCTATGACATAGTAACAAAACCACCTATATAGTTTGCGGCAGATATAACGGGCAGTTTCTGCCTGCCCAAAAATCATGTCTATTAGTGCCTTGTATTCATCTTCCCCCTGATTTTCTATTACCTTATAATTAAAAGCTGCTGAAAACTGCTTAGTAGTTTTATCATGCCGATTATCCCTGTATAAACTTCCTGTATACCCTGCATTAGCAAGCCCTCCCGTAGGTTGCCATCCAGTTAATACTTTAGCCGCTTCACGTACATCTTCTTCTGTATAATTAGTATAGTTTCCTTCTCCTATCTGAGGGCCTTTTCCTATGGTAAATAGCTCAAATAATTCTCGTGCGTAGTTTTCATTAGGAGCCCCTACCTTGTTTTGGTTCCCATTTAGGTAGTGTAACATAGCTGGATTCACGGTAACCTTTTCCACGAGGGTTTTGAAGTTTCCTAAGCCATATAGGCGGAAAAGCCTCATCAACTGATAGGAATACCTAGAATCATTACCAGAAAATAAGAGCTCTGTGGCAAAGTGGTTATGCCAGAATAGGGCCATTTTCTCTCTAAGCGAAACTTCCTGAGTAGCCATTAGCCCAAGTGCCCAATACCTGAGGGACCGTCTTCGGAACCCTTGAGGGTTAACACCTCCACCAGGGGACCTAGGATGAGACACCCAGCTGGTCCCTACAGGAGCATTCGGATCTTTATTAAAGGAGTAATAAACGGGAGGGTCAGGTTCTTCCCAGTCAGCTACCAACTTATCTATGGTAGCATCCAAACCGTCAGATACAGCCTGTTCTATTTCTGCTTTTTTAGCGCCGAAAAGTGATCTGTTTAGCAAGTGGCGAGCTTCTGCCCATTCAAAATCTCCTGTGTGGGCTTCAAGACCTGAGGTTACTTCTTGAAGTTGGGGAAGTTCCTGATTTACCAGTTTGCTTACCGGGTCTATCTTTCCCTTCTTGACAGGATCTAATGGGTCAGAATGTCTTTTGCTCTGCAAGGTAGCCCCTAAAAAGGTTCTTCTATCCATTGGTGCTCAGATAAAGGACTATTCTTTTTTTATTGAATATATATTCAAAATTAAGAGAAATTGAATAGAAATTCAACAATCACAGCCCCTTACTCTTCCCTAAATCAATAGATAGAACATTCCTACTATCCGTATGTATGCACTTAACTAGCTATCTGCCAAGTCATTAATTAGTTAATTCATGTATGTATCTATAAATTATTATCGTAAAAAAATTATAAAAAAAATATTTATATGAATCATTTGCCATACAGAAAATAGTTCAAATATTAGGAATTAGCTTAAATAGAGAACATAAATGTGTACACCTCATACTTCTCGCTAATGTACATGAGGCACACGGATACTTCGTGTGCCTCATCCTTATATTCAACAGCTATCCTTCTCTATAAAAGGCTAACACCTACCTGGCCTGCATCAGCTTGACTTGCTGGTAAGACCCTATTTGCATCCGGTAATAATAGTTCCCTGCGGCAAGTTCCTGCCTTTCAAAAGGAATTTCATGCTTACCTGCGGCTAGCTTTTTATCTACGAGGGTACCTATCTCCTTTCCCATATAATCATACACCTTGATCTGGATATGGGTAGAGGTTTCTAGTTCTACCGGGATTCTAGTATGCAGAGTGAAAGGATTTGGATAATTCTGGTGAAGTTTTGTGGACTTATTCAGCTCCTCATTAATATCCGTAGATACTTCAGTCTTCACTATGGGGATATACTCAAACCCCTCATCCAACATCACCTCTTTAGCCAACTCTTCCGGTGCCCCAAACCAACCAGCTAAAATGGAACTGTACACTGCACGGAAGTCGTACTGCATAGGGACACCTGCTCCATTATCTATATCATCTGCTATAATTGGATTTACCCCAAAAATAGTATTGTTCACTTTTGATCCGAATACAAATAAAGGGGCTGCGGTTCCATGGTCTGTGCCGTAGCTATCATTGGATTTAATTTGGCGTCCAAACTCAGAAAATGTCATTCCTAGGACTCTGTCTTCTAGTCCAAACAGCCTAAGATCATCCTGGAAGGCAAAGATAGCTTCCGAAACTCTTCTTAGTAGGCTTACATGTCTTCCTGCTTCATCTGTAGGCTCTCCCTCCTCTACTTGATTACCGTGAGTATCAAACCCTCCAAGATCTACAACATAGATCTTAGTCCTTAGCCCACCAGCTATCAACCTAGCTACGAGCCTTAACTCATTTGATAGAGAGTTACCCCTTTCTGGATATAAGTCTGAAAGGTTATCAGGTGCTTTTTCTGCAGCAGATAAAATAGAGACCCTGTATTTATTGGTTTGTATGAAGCTTTGCCTTAAAAAGTTTAATTCATTTCCATACCTAGTGGATGGTGTCTCTCCAGTATCCTCCCAAAGAGCTTGTCCCCCATTTAGGTTAGCTAGTGCCATTCCCATATTCACCGCCGGTCCCTGGCACGTCTGGGAAAGCTGATTTCCAATAGTAATGGCTAATGGATCTGGATTCTCCTCATTTGGATATCCTATAGGGTATTCACTGTGATTCTGGTTAAGATATCTTCCTATCCATCCAGAATTCTCCACGGTTTTAGAATCAGAAGCTGAGGTCCAAATATCTGTACTTCTAAAGTGAGATCTATTTTGTTGAGGATATCCTACACTCTGGATGATGGCTAACTTCTCCGTATCATATAGCTCTTTGACTTGTGTCATAATTGGATGAAAGGCATTTTTATCCCCTATAAGTGTATTTTGAAGTTTAGGCTCAGGAATAATGATATTCTGCCTAGCCTTAGTCAGGTTAGCATACTGATCTAGTGGAATAAATGTATTTAATCCGTCATTTCCTCCGTTCAACCTAACCAAGACCAATACTCTATCCTCAAACTGTGCATGTTCTAATAGGGCGTCCAAAGCTGTGTTTCTTCCAAATGCATTTAGCGAGGTTCCTCCTAAAAGCAAGGGTACAGAGAGGGAAGCTGAAGCAGTTTTGACAAAATTTCTACGCTTCATAATTTATGTGAGAAATTAGTTTAGTCTAGAATTGATTACAGAAATCTTACATTAAATGGAACTCAGGTAGAGAAATGATGGCCTGAAGGAGGGCTCTTAGCTTGCTCTCCACGGCCTTCTTTACTTCCTCATCAGACGGGTCTGTTATGTAGAGTACATATTCTTCTGTCCACTCAAAATCTGGGAGGCCAGGTATTAATACATCTTTCAGCATGGTCCTCTGGCTTTCTGGCATTGAAACAGGCAAGAGCAGTTCTGTCCACTCACTGACAAGCACATTGGGGTCGGAGGCATCTGATACCTTATTTAGAAACTTGAATACATCTACAGTCAAGAATATATCATCACTGATTTTCTTCCCATTTTCACGACTGACGATATCCGAGTAAAACTGGCGATTTGATAGCGTGGGTGAAGATATCCAAATTTGGTAGAAGGCAGGTTCCTGGTAATAGGCATTCCAACCAGCTACCGAGGGAGGATCAAGTAAACTCTGTTCCATCTTGGCTGACTCACTGAAATAGAAGTTCCATAGAGAGTACTGGTATGTAACATTTTCTAAACCAGGCATCTCAGCTTCCGTAACCCTTGGGAGCGCAAGAACATAATCTATTGGGCTTTTAATCATAGCCCCTATATTCTCATTATCAAAAAAGTGTGCGCTAGAAATGAGCGCTCTTATTACTGGTTTTATATTGTAATTATTAGCTACTAGTAGCTGGGCCATGGGTTCAATGACAAACTGCTCTGTAGCCTCATCAATGACATAGTAGCAAAACCACCTATATAGTTTTCTGCAGATATATCTGGCAGTCTCTACCTTCCCGAAAATCATATCTATCAGCAGCTTGTACTCCTCTTCACCAGCATTCTCAATGGTTTGAAAATCAAATGCAGCACTGAAATTTTTAGTAGACTTATCATGTCTGTTATCTTTGTATTCTCCTGCCGGTCTTCCTGCAGTCTTACCATAAAAGTTGTGGGTCCAGCCTGTGAGTACCTTAGAGGCTTCTCTTACATCATCTTCTGTGTAATTGGTGTAATTTCCTTCTCCTATCTGAGGTCCTTTCCCTATGGTAAAAAGTTCAAATAGCTCTCGCCCATAGTTTTCATTAGGAGAACCTACTTTATTTTGATCACCATTTAGGTAGTTCAACATGGCTGAACTTACCGTAACCTCCTCCACTAATGTCTTAAAATCACCAAGTGCGTATTGTCTAAAAAGCCTTACTAGCTCATACATCCGTCTTTGGTCAAAGACGACTAATGATTCTGTGGCAAAATGATTAAACCAAAAAAGGGTCATTTTCTCCCTTAGAGATACTCCCTGATCTATCATGAGTCCTACAGACCAGTTTCGAAGTGAAGTTCTTCTGTATCCATCCAGAAAAACCCCATCTTCATTATTTAAAGGAAACTCTACCCAGGTTTCTCCTATGGCTACATTTGCATCTTTTTCAAAATAACTATTTAAAGGAGCTGCTGGCTCTTGCCAATCTGCTACTAGTAAATCAATAGTAGATTCCAATCCATCTTCCACTGCCTTAGCTATTTCAGCCTTTTTCGGTCCAAAAAGAGTCCTACTTAAGAGATGTCGCGCTTGCCACCACCCCCATTCCCCGGTATAGGGTTCTAAGCCAGCCGATACCCTTGCTACTGAAGGGAGCTCTTGATTCACTAGTTTATCCACTGGATCAATTTCTCCTCTTTTAATAGGATCGGTAGGGGTTGGATCTGCTACTTTTAGACGCTGCAAGGAACTTCCTAAAAAGGATCTTCTATCCATTTCAAATAGTAATGTTAAGGGAAGGTGAGTAGGTAGAGGGCAAAAGATTTTATGAAATATCTTTTACTCCCTCCTCTTGGCCTACTCACTCAGACCAAATTTGACTAGCTAACTCTTTCAGCAAAGGCATGTGAACGGTAGATTTTTCAATTAGTCACAGGTGGTCCTAGGACTAAGCTGCTTATGAAAGATGTATCTCTGGTAGAGAAATCATGGTTTCCACCATGGCCCTCAGTCTATTTTCGACCGCCATTCTAGGCTCTGGATCATCCGGATCAGTGATGTACAGAACATACTCCTCTGTCCACTCAAAGTCTGGAAGACCTGGAATCAGGACATCCTTTAAGAATATCAGTTGGTTATCTGTCACGCCAAATGGAAAAAGGACTTCCCCTATTTCACGAACTACCAAATTAGGATCTGCAGGATCACTTACCTGTGAGAGTAGGGTAAAGACATTTATCTTCAGCCGCATATCAGCCCGGTAGATACTTTTTCCTCTAGCGGCCATAATGGACCTGGAAAAGAATTGCCTATTGGGCAGGGTAGCTGAATTTACCCAGGCCTGATAATAGATAGGTTCCTGATAATAGGCAGGCCAACCGGCTACACTAGGAGGAGAGAGGTACGTTTGTTGAAGTTTAGAGGCTTCTGAGTAAATGTAATTCCATACACGATAGGTAAAGTTTAATTCTTCTTCTACAGGCGGTATGTCAAACTCTAGTTTCCTCATCAAAGAAACCACAAACTCTATAGGGCTTTTAATGATACATCCCCTTCTGAGAGTATCAAAAAAGTGGGCACTGGACAGCAAAGCCCTAACTACTGGCTTGACCTCGTAGTTATTAGCTATTAATAGCTGAGCCATGGGCTCTATGACATTCTCTTCTGCATACTCATCTATCACATAGTAGCAGAACCACCTGTATAATTTTCTACAGATATAACGGGCTGTCTCTGCCTGCTGAAAAATCATGTCTATTAGAGCCTTATACTCATCTTCCCCCTGGTTTTCAATCACCTGATAATTAAAGGCTTCCGAAAACTGTTTCGTTGTATTATCATGACGTCCATCTCTGTATTCACTACCAGTAATCCCCCCTCCTCTGTTTCCTCCTGTAGCTTGCCATCCGGTCAACACTTTAGCTGCTTCTCTGATATCCTCCTCTGTATAATTCGTGTAGTTCCCTTCCCCTATTTGTGGGCCCTTCCCAATAGTGAAAAGCTCAAATAGCTCTCGGGCGTAGTTTTCATTAGGAGACCCATTTCTATTCTGATTTCCATTTAGGTAATGCAGCATAGCGGGATTCACAGTAACTTCCTCTACCAGTGTCTTAACATTCCCTAAGCCATGTAGGCGAAATAAGCGTACCAATTGATAAGAAAATCTGGCATCTCCTCCAGAGGCAAGTAGTTCTGTAGAGAAGTGATTATGCCAAAACATAGCTATCTTTTCTCTAAGGGAAACCTCCTGGGTGATCATCTGGCCTATGGACCAGTACACAAGGGTCCGCCACCTGGAACCGAAGTTATTCACCCCATCACCATTATTTTGCTGAGAAGCTATCCATGTACTGCCTATAGGGACATTGACATCTCTGTCATGCTGATAATAAACAGGAGGAGAAGGTTCCTCCCAGTCTGCTACTAATTTATCTAAGGTAGCTTCTAGGCCATCTTGCACAGCCTGATCTACCTCTGCTTTTTTAGCCCCAAAAAGTGCTCTGTTTAATAAGTGGCGCGCTTCCTCCCATCCAAATGCACCAGTATAAGCTTCTAGCCCTGTAGTAACGCCCTGTAATTGAGGCAGTTCCTGATTTACCAGTTCATCTACCGGGTCTATTTTTCCTCCTTTTACAGGATCAGTTGGTGTAGGGTCTGCTACTTTTGTACGCTGCAAGGTCCCTCCAAAAAAGGCTCTTCTATCCATGCCTAATGTTTGTGTGTTGTTAATAGTTATGTGAGTAAGTAAAGGGATAAGGACTTTCTGACTTTAGGATTATCCCTCCTTAACGTACCCACTCAGACCAAATTTGACTAGCTAATTCTTATAGAGACAGTTTATGAAAGGAGGTTAGACAGCCCCGGCACTTTTCAGTGTATAGAGGGTCAGCGTCCTCCCTCCTTTCAACAGTTGCCATTTTGAACCTGATCTTGGATCATTTTTCAATAAGAATTATCAGACGCTGGCTCTATATATTGATACTTATTTGCCTAATTCCTTTGGGCTAATAAAGAGCGATATATGAACCTTTTATCTTTTCCAACAATTCTGTTTAGTTTTAGTCAAGCCTATCAAAGGCTGAGTAAATGTAAGTGCACTACCTGACCTGCATGAGCTTTACCTGCTGGTAGGAACCTACCTGCATGCGGTAGTAATAATTTCCCGCTGCCAGTTCATGCCCTTCAAATGGGATCTCATGCTTGCCTATAGCTAGCTTCTTATCCAGCACGGTAGCTATTTCCTGCCCCATAGGGTCATATACCTTGATCTGTACATCCGCAGCTCTATCCAGTTCTAGTGGGATGCTTGTACTTCCACTAAATGGGTTAGGATAGTTCTGAGATAGCCTCACCTCTTTCTGTAGTTGGTCATCTATAGAAGTAGAGATGGGGGAACTTTTGATGATGGGGATATAATCATACTCCTCCCCAAATAATACGTCCCTTATACCTGCCTCTTCTACTCCAAACCAGCCGGCCAGTACGGAGCTGTATACTGCCCTAAAGTCATACTGCATAGGAAGGTTCTCCCTGGTAGCTACTTCATCAGGAATGATGGGATTCTCTCCGAATATCCGTGAATTCACCTGACTGCCGAATACAAACAAGGGGGCTGCCGTTCCATGGTCAGTACCGTAACTATCATTAGCCTTAATCCTTCTTCCAAATTCTGAGAAGGTCATCCCTAACACTCTATCCTCCAGGCCAAATAATCTCAGGTCATCCTGGAAAGCGGTTATGGCCTCAGATACCCTTAGTAACAGATCTACATGCCTACCCGCTTCTTCTGGAGACTGGCCCTCCTGCACCTGATTAGCATGTGTATCAAATCCTCCCAGGTCTACCACATATATCTTGGTCTTTAATCCTCCTGCTATTAGCCTCGCAACTATCATTAATTCATCTGCTAGCTTATTGCCAGAACGTGGGTATAGTTCTGAAAGATTTTCAGGGGCTAGCTGCGCAGCATTTTGGATGGAAGCATTGTATTTATTTGTCTGTTCGTAGCTCTGACGTAAAAAAGTCAACTCATGTCCATAAGGTGTGTCTGGTGTTTCCCCATTTTGCTCAAGCAGACTCTGGGCGCCATTCAGGTTAGCTAGGGCCATACTCATATTAACAGAGGGACCCTGACAAGTTTGGGAGACCTGATTTCCTATGGTTATAGCCAGGGGATCTGGAAACTCCTCATTAGGGTATCCGGTAGGAAAACCTGGATTAGTGCTATCTAAGTATCTGCCTAACCAACCTGTAGGGTCAAATACGTCTGAGGCGGTAGCTGATGTCCAAATATCTGTAGAGCGGAAATGAGAACCATTACTATTAGGGTAGCCTACACTCTGGAGAATAGCCAGCTTCTCCGTATCATACAGGTCTTTAAAGCCTGTCATAATGGGATGGAAGGCATTTTTATCTCCTATGAGGGTGTTCTGTAAGACATTTTCAGGGATTAACAGATTTCCTCTGGCCTTAGACAGATTACTGTATTGATCTATTGGGATGAAGGTATTCAAGCCATCATTACCCCCATTTAGTCTTACTAAAACCAACACGCGATCCTCAAAGGCTGCATTAGCTAACAAAGCATCCAATGCAGTAGTTTTTCCGAATGCTCTGATGGGAGATCCTCCCAATACCATGGGTAATGAGAGAGAAAGGGAAGCTGATCTGACAAAGTCTCTACGCTTCATAGATAAAGTATAATTGCTAAATAAATGGGTAAATAATTAGGATAAATGAATTTCAGGCAAGGATACCATAGTTTGTACCAGTGCTCGTAATCTATTCTCAACTGCCATTTTAGGCTCTGGATCATCTGGATCTGTGATGTACAGCACGTATTCTTCCGTCCATTCAAAGTCAGGAAGACCTGGTATCAATACATCTTTTAAAAAGATAAGTTGATTATCTGATACACCATTCGGGAATAGGATATCTCCTATTTCTCTTACAACCAGATTGGGATCTGCGGGATCACTTACTTGCTCCAAGAGCTTGAATACATCTAATACGATGTAGTTCCCATAAATCCTCTTCCCTCTGTTGCTAGACATAAGGTTTGCGTAAAACTGCCTATTAGGCAGAGTAGCTGAGTTTACCCAGGCTTGATAGTAAATAGGCTCTTGGTAGTAGGCTGGCCAACCTGCTACGCTTGGAGGTGTTAAATATTTTTGCTGTAACTTGGTAGCCTCCGCCTCGAAATATGCCCATACTCGATAAGCATACTCAAAATCATTCTCTGCTAGCGGTAGGTCAATTTCCAGTTTCCTGACCATGGAAACCACGTACTCTATGGGATTCTTTATGATACACCCTCTTCTAAGTGGATCAAAGAAATGTGCGCTTGAGAGTAACGCCCTGACTACAGGCTTAACTTCAAACTGATTGGCAATCAGGATCTGAACCATAGGCTCTATCACCAGCTCTTCTGTAGTTTCATCAATGATGTAATAACAGAACCACCTGTATAGCTTGCGACAGATATATCTGGCCGTTTCCACTTGAGCAAAAATCATATCAATCAAAGCCTTATACTCATCTTCTCCCTGATTTTCAATCACCTGATAATCAAAAGCGGAAGTGAATTGCTTGGCCGTTTTATCATGACGCCCATCCCTATACTGACTACCGGTGATTCCATCCCCTCTTTGGCCTCCTGTAGGCAACCAACCCGTAAGGACTTTTGCCGCCTCACGTACATCTTCTTCAGTGTAATTAGTATAGTTTCCTTCTCCTATTTGAGGCCCTTTCCCTATAGTGAATAACTCAAATAGCTCCCTGGCATAATTCTCATTAGGAGCCCCATTCCGATTCTGGTTTCCATTTAGGTATAATAACATGGCAGGATTCACAGTAACTTCTTCTACCATGGTTTTGAAATTACCCAGAGCATGCTGCCTAAAAATCCTTACCAGTTGGTAGGTATATCTCACATCACCGGAGGCATCCATCTCTGTAGCGAAATGATTATGCCAGAAAAGAACCATCTTCTCTCTCAATGTTACTCCCTGGTTTAGCATCTCCCCGAAGGACCAATGCCTTATAGATCTTCTCCTAGCACCTGCTAATGCTACTCCGTCCCCATTATTTTGGGAAGACGCTATCCAGGTACTTCCGTTGGGTATTTTAACATCTCTGTCAAAATTATAATAAATAGGAGGGCTAGGCTCTTCCCAATCTGCTACTAGTTTATCTAAAGTAGCTTCCAGACCGTCTGTTTCTGCTTGATCTATTTCTGCTTTAGTAGCCCCAAAAAGAGCTCTGTTTAATAAATGACGAGCTTCTGCCCATCCAAAATCTCCTGTGTAAGCTTCCAGACCTGTGGTAACTTCTTGAAGTTGGGGTAGTTCTTGGTTCACCAGGTTGCTGACCGGATCAATTGAAGGTGAATCGATAGGATCTGAGGGGTCAGACTCAATTTCTTCTTGCAAGGTCAAACCCATAAAGGCTCTTCTATCCATGCGTACTTAAGTGTTGAATGCATTTAAATTTTAAACGACTGTTCAATATTAGCATTTATTGAATATCCGTTCAGGAACAAAATGTTCCATTTCTTACAAATCTTCAATTATCAATCATTATTACCTTCAAAATACCCTGATTTGAGAGAATGATAGTTAGCTATCTCCCATATAAGAAGAATATGATTCTGAATGGGATGTAAGATGAAATCCTTATTTGTCGTATTTCTGCTATAGTCTTTTCATTTACCTTCACACTTTCTAAGTATTTGATATACAGATAAATGTCAGTTGTAAATAGCTTCAAAAACCCACTGTATTACCCAATGCGTTTCTTTGAAGCTAATTATTAAGACAGCTGAAACTCTGCCAGAGAGAGCATACTCTTAAGTAATGCATCCAACTTAGTGATGACAGCCTGCTTATAGCCCTCATTTGATGGATCCGTGATATAAAGAATATATTCTTCTGTCCACTCAAAATCAGGAAGTCCTGGTATGAGAATATCTTTTAGCTCATCCCTAAATTCCTGCGAAAGTGGAAGTGGGAAAAGCAGTTCTGCCAACTTCTTTACCAGTACATTGGGGTCAGAAGGATCAGATATTCCTTCTATCAAGACCAGGGAATCAATTTTCACCTTATCCTCCCCTACCTTGTAGCCGTTTTTAGACATAAACTTATCAATGGCAGTCTGGCGCTGAGGTAAGGTAGCTGAACTGATCCAGGATTGGTAATAAACAGGCTTTTGATAGTAAGCTGGCCAGCCTGCTACTGTGGGGGTATCTAAAAAGTCCTGATCTATGGTAGAAGAAAGGTTACGCAGATAATGCCAAAACTTGTAACCGAAGTATGTATTAGAAGGATCTGGCAATACTACATTAGTTTTTCTCAGGAGAGATATATGGAAATCAAATGGGCTCTTAATCATACATCCCCTATTTTCACTATCAAAGAAATGTCCACTACTCAATAAGGCCCTCAGCGCAGGTTTCACGCTAAAATCATTGTCTATCAGGAGCTGTGCCATAGGCTCTATCACATGCTGCTCAGTAGCCTCATCAATAACATAATACACAAACCACCTATAGAGCTTCCGTGATAAGTAGCGGGCAGTTTCTCGCTTACTAAAAATCATATCTACCAGCGCTTTGTATTCTTCTCCCTCTTGATCACTAATAATAAGATTATCAAAAGCAGCTGAAAACTGCTTATCAGTTTTATCATGCCAGTTGGTAATAAATTGGCTCCCGGGTTCTCCTTCCACCTTTCCATAGACGGTGGGAGCCCATCCGGTCAAGACTTTAGCCGCCTCTCTAATATCCTCCTCTGTATAGTTTGTATAGTTCCCCTCTCCTATCTGCGGACCTTTCCCTATGGTGAACAGCTCAAATAGCTCTCTTGCAAAGTTTTCATTGGGTTTCCCTTCCCTATTCTGATTTCCATTCAGAAAGACTAGCATAGCAGAGCTTACTGATACCTCCTTCACTAGCTCCTTGATACTTCCAAGGGCACCTTCCCTTAGGAGTTGATTTAATTGGTATAAAAAGCGAGCATCACCTACTACAGCAGCTGCCACCCCAAAATGGTTGTGCCAAAAGAGTACCATCTTCTCTCTTATGGAGGTTTCCTGGTTTACCATCTGACCTACCCCCCAGTTTTTAAGGGACCTCTTCCTAAAAAAGCCAAAGTTTTCTGTCCCTACTACCTGAGGATGGGTGACCCATGACTCGCCTACTCCGGCATTAGGATCCTGGGTGTACTGGTAGTACACAGGTGGTTCTGGAAGAGCTACCAAATCTGCTAATAGCAAATCTAGCGTAGCAGAAAGTCCATCATTCACAGCCTTTTCTATCTCAGCCCTCTTAGCCCCAAATAAGGCCCTGTTTAGTAGATGGGACGCCTCTTCCCATCCCCAACTTTCTGCATAAGGCTCCAGGCCTGCATTCACTCTGGCTACCGCAGGCAGTTCTTTATTTTCGTAAGTAGGTGTGGGGTCAGCGGCGCCTGATTTATCAAAAGCTTTAGCTATAAAGGCTCTCCTATCCATAATCTATTTTTTTATGAGAATAATAGTTAGTGTATGAAGTGAATCATGTAGGTGATAGCTAGCGCTTCAGCATAGCTTTCATTTTTTGATGATGACCTGTCTGCAGTCTGTAGTAATAGGTTCCAGGTTTGAGGTCAGAGCCATCTAAGGGAATTTCATGTGGACCTGCACCCAGACGCTTTTCCAGTAAAACCTTCATTTCTCTGCCTATAGCATCATACACGCTAATCTTGATGTGCCTGGACTGGCTAAGGACTACAGGAATCCTGGTAGTATTGAAAAACGGGTTGGGATAGTTTTGGCCCAGTGTAAGTTGAGTTTTGATACCTGTTTCTATTGAAGTACTAATCTCATTCTTTAGAATGGGGAGATTCTCAAATGATCCGAATAAATACTCACTCACCTCCTCTTCAGGTGCTCCGAACCACTGATGTAACACAGAACCATACACAGATCTAAAATCAAACTGCATAGGCAAATTATCTTTCACTGCCACTTCATCAGGGATGATGGGATTAGTCCCCAGCAACTGTGGATTTACTTTAGATCCAAAAAGAAACAGAGGGGCAGCAGCACCATGATCTGTCCCATTACTGTCATTAGATCCTATTCTCCTCCCAAATTCTGAGAATGTCATTCCAAGCACTCTATCTGCTAGGCCTAGTTTTTCTATGTCATCCTGAAAAGCATGTACTGATTCAGAAAGATTCTTCAGTAATTCAAAATGTGCTCCTGCCTGGTCTGGACTATTTACCCCATCTACCTGGTTAGCATGTGTATCAAATCCTCCTAGGTCTACAATGTAAAGCTTAGTCTTTAAGCCTCCTGCAATGAGCCTGGCTACTATTCTTAACTCATCAGCTAATTTGGTATCTGGATATAGGTCTGAGCGGTTTTGCTCAACATTAGAAGCTGCCATCTGAATTACCGCATTATACTGGTTTGTCTGGGCCATGGTTAGCCTAAGAAAGTTTAGCTCATTAGCATATCTGGAATCTACATTATCTAAGCTCTGCTCTACCAGTGCACCAGTAGGGTTCAAGTTAGTGATAGCCATCCCCAAGTTCACGGACGGTCCCTGGCAGGTCTGGGAGACTCTGTTTCCTATGGTTATGGCAAGCGGGTCTGGGTGGGTCTCATTCGGATATCCCTCAGGGAAGGCAGGGTGATGGTCTTTGAAATACCTGCCCATCCATCCTGTAGTATCAACTATTTCTGAATCTGTAGCTGATGTCCAGATATCTGTAGAACGGAAGTGAGAAAAATTGGGATTTGGGTAGCCTACACTTTGAATAACCCCTAACTTTTCTGTGTCATAAAGATCCTTCCAGCCCGTCATAATAGGATGCAAGGCGCTCGTATCATTAAGCTTAGTCTGGTTTAAGCTAGCCTCAGGGAGAATAACGTTTTCTCTTGCTTTAAATAGGTTAGCATACTGATCCAGGGGGACCAGGGTATTTAGTCCATCATTCCCTCCATTTAGCTGGACCAGAACAAGGACTCTATCCTCAAATGTACCTTGGTCTAATAGACTGGTAAGCAGGCTTTCTCTTCCAAAGGCTTTTACGGAATTTCCTCCAAGAAAAAAGGGTACGGAAAGTGAGAGTGATGCCGTTTTAACAAAGTTTCGGCGCTTCATGTATTTACTGGTTAATCCTGAATTACAAGTAACAATTCAGCATACACCAGTTTGAAGCAAAGGCTATAATATGATTTTGTAATTTACAATTTTAGTATTATCCAAAATTAATTACAAATATCATATAACTAACTTCTTTCATAATAACCGCCCCAGTCATCTTCGTCTTCCTCATCAGTAGGCAAGTTAAACATCCCACTTAAGAGATCATTAAACTGTGTACCTGATTCTAAGGACTGTTTTCCCAGCATAGAGAATTCTGCCAGACCATGTAAAATAAACTCCATCAACATATATTTCCTTGACTCTGAGGCTCCTTTAGCTTCTTTTTTTACCAGTTTTTCTAATCCTGGAATAGCAGATAGGTTCTCTTTATATTCCTTATCAGTTGTGTCCGATAGAATATCCAAGGTATTCCCACTACCAAACCAAGCCGTAATTTCCTTGTAAGGATTTTTAGGATCATTACGTTTAATTCTCTCTGGATTAGGGAAGTTCTCCGCAAAACTCTTACGTATGGCTTTACTAATTAATTTCTGTGCTACAATGGCGGGACCTTCCTGCTCTCCTTCATATACCAGCTCTATTTTTCCTGTAATAGCAGGTATTACCCCCACTAGGTCTCCGATTCTACTATATCCTTTCTTTTCTTTATTAAGAATCATTCTCCTTTCCACAGCACTATTAAGATTCTCAAAAGCCGTGATGGTCAATCTGGCTGATACACCACTCTTCTCATCCACGTATTCACTTCCCCTGGCCTCTATAGCTATGTGTTCTATTAGTTCTGCTACTATAGGATCAATTTCTATATTATCTTGCTGGTTATCAGCTAGGCGAGCTTCCTGCCGAGTGATTTGACCAGAAATTTCCAGATTCTTGGGATAATGCGTCAGGATCTGGCTCTCTATCCTATCCTTAAGTGGGGTTACTATGCTTCCCCTATTTGTATAGTCTTCTGGATTAGCGGTAAAGACAAACTGTATCTCCAGGGGTAACCTTAGTTTAAAACCTCGTATCTGTATATCTCCCTCTTGAAGCATGTTGAATAGGGCTACCTGTATCCTGGGTTGAAGATCCGGCAACTCATTTATGGCGAAAATAGCTCTATGGGAGCGAGGGATGAGACCAAAGTGAATTACCCTTTCATCAGAATAAGGTAGCTTCAAGCTAGCCGCCTTTATGGGATCTACATCTCCAATTAAGTCTGCAACGGTAACGTCCGGGGTAGCTAGCTTTTCTGTATACCTCTCAGACCTATGTACCCAGCTGATAGGCGTATCATCCCCATGCTCAGCCAGCACATCCTTTGCAAACCTAGATAAAGGCTCAAAAGGATCATCATTCATTTCAGAGCCTGCTACTATCGGAATGTATTCATCCAGTAAATCTACCATTTGTCTGGCTATCCTGGTTTTAGCCTGGCCTCTCAGACCTAATAAAATGATATTATGACGGGAAAGAATAGCTCTTTGAATATCTGGTATGACAGTCTCCTCATATCCCAAGATTCCATTGAAAATAGGTTCTTTTCGACTTAGCTTCCCTATCAGATTATCACGGAGTTCATCCTTAACTTTCTTGCTCTGATAGCCAGCGGCTTTAAGTTGTCCTAAGGTTTGTAGGTTGGTTAGCTTACTGGTCTCTGCCATGTGGAATTTTTCTGTATGATCTCTTGACGAAGTTACGACCGAAACTGCCTTATACAAATGTTATTTTCTATCTAGCAAGAGAAAATAAAAAAGTGTAAAACAGCTTGGATGTCGGTTAAACGATTTATTTTACAAGAGGTTTAGTTTACAGGAATATGAACCATGATCTATCGGAAAAGTTATGGCAATTCGTGGGAGAAGGGAACTCCTCCTTCTCTCAACTGAAGGAAGAGGTATGGCAGTACCAGCTAGCTCATAATCCTGTACTAGCCCAATATGCCAAGCAACTGCCTTACGAAGAACATCTTTTTGTCCCTATTTCATTCTTTAAACACTTCCCTCTTAAAACGGGTAAAGGATGGGAAGCAGAACATATTTTTGAAAGTAGTAAAACCACAGGACAGACCTCATCCAAGCATTATATTCAGTCCCTAAGCTGGTATGAAAAGGTGAGTATACAGGGCTTCCACCAGTTCTTCCCCCAAGGTAAATACGCAATCTTTGCCTTGCTCCCTGGTTACCTGGAGCGTACTAACGCCTCTCTGGTGTATATGGTAGATAATTGGATGAGGCGATTTGGGCTACCGGAAAGTGGGTTCTTTCTGGATGATATGGAAGAACTAGGGAACCGACTAGGACGGGCTTACAGGGAAGGGAAACCGGTACTTTTGATAGGAGTTACCTTTGCCCTGTTAGACTTTGCAGAGCAGTACCCCATAGAAATTCCCCATGCCCTTATCATAGAAACAGGCGGGATGAAAGGCAAAAGAGAAGAGCTTACCCGAAATCAAGTCCATCAAAGGTTGAAAGAAGCTTTTCAAGTAGCGCATATCATTTCCGAGTATGGGATGACAGAACTGATGAGTCAGGCTTATGCCTTAGAAAACGGAAGATTCAGGACACCTCCATGGATGGAAATAGTGATTTCTGATATTCACCTGTCCAGCCTCCCTAAGCGGGCAGGTAAGTCTGGGAGAATAAATATCATAGACCTAGCCAACCTTTACTCCTGTTCATTTATAGCCACGGATGACATTGGAAGAATGTGTGAGGATGGTAGCTTTGAGGTGTTAGGAAGATTAGATCAAGCTGAACTGAGAGGCTGTAACTTAATGTATGAATAACCAACCTACATATTGGGATATTTCTCGCTGTTCTATTTGTAGCTTCAAAAAAGGTATACGGAATA